>CAIVKT010000088.1 GCA_903906615.1 uncultured Bacteroidota bacterium
TATTTTGTTGCCTGTGGCTGCTTTGCGGGCATTTTGAGGCAAAGGCCCAGAATGTGGATATACAACTGCTGCGTGATATAAACCTGCACAGGAATGAATCGCTGAAGGGTACCATGCTGGCATTTACCAATTTCGACTACCCGGTATCGGTGGCGATACCTTTGACCGAATTGGTGGCCGGGTATGCCACACACAACCAACAGGCCATAATGAATGGCTGGCAAACGGTAGCGGGATTTGGTATCAACACGATCATCACTTACGGGCTGAAGTATTCGGTGGCACGGCCACGGCCTTTTGTTACTTACCCGGACCTGAATCCGTACGAGACCTACCGGGACTATTCCTTTCCATCAGGGCACGCTTCGTATGCGTTTTGCGCTGCCACTTCGCTCAGTCTGTGTTATCCGAGGTGGTATGTGGTGGTACCTTCTTATTTGTGGGCTGCTACGGTAGGCTACTCACGGCTGTACCTTGGTGTACACTATCCATCTGATGTGCTGGCCGGGGCAATTATCGGCAGCGGATCGGCATGGCTGTCTATGAAGGGTAATCAATGGCTACAACACAGGCTGCATAAAAAGCCGCCGGTACTTTGAGGCTGCTTCTGCTACATGATCTTCCGTTTTACCCATGCCCTGAAAGACTCCCATTGCATGGCGCTGCCCCCGGGGGCTTTGAGCGCGCCGGTGTAGGGTGTGCCGCGCTGTATGTAGTATTTGTTGAAGGTGGACTGGTTGATACCCCACTTCATGAGAAACTGTTTGCGGCCATCGTTCTTAACGATACGCAAGGTGGATTTTGACTGAAAATGATACACACGGCTTTTGCCCACGCCCTTGTATATGCGGCAGCCAGCGTACCACATTTTCATGGCAAAATCATCGTCGCTGCTTACACCGGGGCTCAGTTCTATGCTGTAGCCGCCTGTGATGAGCCAGTACTTGCGGTGTACGATGGTGGGTGGCCAGGTGGAGCCTGTCCAGTCGGCTTTTTCTATGGCGGGGCATTCTTTGAGCAGGGCGGCCTCGTTGAAGGTCTCTATGCTCTGGCCATAATCGCGGTGAATGACGCAGGGGTTGTTGTAGTTGATGGGCTCTATCATGGTAGCTGATAGCATGAAACAATCAGTGCCCAGCTGGTCTATCTCCTGGAGCAGGTGTGTGTCCCAGCCGGGACATACGTACATATCATCGTTCATGTATACGATGTAGTCCATTTTGGCGAGGCCGCCTGCTTCGTTCACGGCTATGCAGATGCCTACGTTACCGGGGGATTGGGTGTGGTCTATGCCTTCATCGCGCGCCCATTGCAGGGTGCCATCGCTGCCATCGTTGACGTGCAGTATGACCTGGTGCTGCCATGCCGAGTTTTTGCGGATGCTATCTACGCACAGCTTTGCAAAGGCAAGATTGTTCCAGGTGGGGATGATGATGGAGAACATGTTTTATAAGTATAAAGTCGTAAGTAGAAAGCTGTTTTGTTAGTCGTTTGTCCCGATAGCTATCGGGAGTCGTTGATCATTTTCGTGGTCCTGAAATTACTTTACTTTTTCTTGTCAAAGCATGAGGCATCTACACTTCCGCAGGTAAATGTCCTATGCGCTGAAACATTTTTTTTGTGGGTAACTCTCATTATCATTTTTCATGTAAATAAGTAATGGCGAGGGTTTTGGACAAATATTATTTTCCAAATGTCCCATTGCATGTCCCATGCGAGGTGGCCTCTCCCCGGCCTCTCCGAAGGAGAGGAGATGTTTCGTCCATCACTCATTTCGTCATTCGGCTACCTGTATGCTTCATGCAATGTCCCATTGTTTTTTACTTTTTTTGTTGGTAACTCTGATTATGTTTTTTCATGTGCGTGCGTGTGGACAAGGGTTTTGGTCGTATTTTATTTTTCAGATGTCCCATTGCATGTCCCATTGTCGGAACCGGATTTTTCAAAAATTCAAAGAATTACCAGATTAATCGGAAGCAAAAAATTCAAGTACCAATCTATTTCGTTTCAAATATGCCGAATGGAAAGTACAAAGAATTTCAACTGAGAAAAAGAGCGTTATGAGACCCAAAGGTCGTAAAGAAAGTAATACGAGCCAAGACGTTTTAGTTATGGGGTGTTTGGGATTATTGATAGTGTTGACTGACCTGCGCGAGGCTGCCGATTGCAAATCGGCCTCATTTATAGTACTGGATGCCCGCTGAAGCGGAACATCCGCCACAACAGGAAAACAATGAATAAGTATAAATCTGAGGTAGCCCATAAATCTGTGCCATTCGCTAAACGTGGCACAGATTTATTCTTTTGCAGGTGTGTCTTATATGGGGAACTTTCATTAAAAATTGTTATTTTTGGTATATAGATATACAGGGATTCAAATCGCTTATTTGAAAATAAGGCAATACATATTATTACTGCTATTAGCAATGTCTTTGGGCATTACTGCTCGTGCTCAGATCATTACCACTATTGCGGGTAATGGTACAAGTGGAGATACAGGTGATGGTGGCCCGGCTACTGCGGCGAGTCTGAGTTTTTACGTCATGACGATGGACAATATCGATAATTTATACATAATGAATGCCGATACTATGCGGCTTCGGAAAATAAATGCATCGTCAGGGATTATCTACAGTATAGCAGGCACTGGCCTTCATGGCTATAGCGGTGATGGCGGCCCTGCTACAGCAGCTATGCTTATGCTAAACGGTGGGTATTCCGGCATTGCCACGGATAATACAGGAAATATATATATTGCCACAGATACTCCTGCTTCTGCTTCCTCCGGCAAGATACGGAAGATCAATACATCGGGTATTATTACGGCTATCGCAGGCAGTGGAACTGTGGGATATGGAGGTGATGGCGGGCCGGCAACAGCAGCGCAACTTTCCTATCGGCCGAACGGTATTTATGCAGACGCAGGCGGGAACTTGTACGTGTGCGATAATGATAATAACCGTGTGCGTAGAATAGATACTGCGGGTATCATTACTACTTTTGCCGGAAATGGCACAATATTCTCGAGTGGTGATGGCGGCCCTGCCACTGTAGCAAGTATTGCTGATCCGGCGCACATAACCGGTGACAGGGCAGGCAACATCTATGTTTCTACCCTTGATGGCACAGCGCGTGTGCGGAAAATAGATGCATCGGGCTTCATTAGTACAGTAGCCGGCACCGGCACGAGTGGCCATACAGGTGATGGCGGCCCTGCTACTGCAGCCAAGATATATTCAACAACTTACCTTGCCGCAGATGGCTGCGGCAACCTCTATGTCAGTGGGGACAATTGTATCCGGAAAGTGGATACGCACGGCATCATCAGTACAATTGCAGGCAATGGAGCCTCCAGTACCTATAGCGGCGATGGTGGCCCTGCTACTGCTGCTGGTGTGCAGCCGACAAATATTAATGTGGACGCATACGGCAATATATTTTTCCAGAATGGAACTGCGCGAATCCGCAGGATAAGTACAGCCAACCATGCCCCGGCCTTTACAAGTGGGCGCAGCAGGCATATAAGTCTATGCAATGGCACCAGCACAGCTTATGCCATCAACAGCCTGTTGGCAGTATGCGACAGCGACAACTACCAAACAGAGACCTGGGCAGTACTTACCGCCCCCACGCATGGCACACTGGCAGGCAGCTACAGTGCCACCAGCACAGCCGGCGATACGCTGCTGCCAACAGGACTGTCTTATACGCCCACAGTAGGCTATACCGGTAACGATACTTTTAGAATAACAGTAACCGACTGCGACATGGGCGCAGATACTATAAAGGTATACGTGGCTGCCGCAGCATCGGCCCCTGCCATAACGGGTGCAGCATCGGTATGTGTGGGCTATACCACCACACTAAGCGATACTGCCGGCATAGGAAGTTGGAGCAGCAGCGCCATGGCTGTAGGTATAGGCAGTGTCACGGGCATAGCCACCGGCAATAGCACGGGCATGGCCACCATCTCTTACATAATAACGAGCACTTGCTACTCCACACTTGCTATGACGGCCAATCCCATGCCCGCCGGTATTACAGGCACTGTAAATGTGTGCGCTGGACAAACCACCACACTCAGCAGCGCCACTACAGGAGGCACATGGAGCAGCAGCAACACAGCCATAGCCACGGCAGGCACTGCAAGTGCACTAACAAGCATAATAACCGGGATAACGGCAGGCGCGGATACGATAAACTACATGCTGCCCACAGGCTGCGCGGTGAACAAAGCCATAACCGTGAACGGCCTGCCTGCCGCAATAACAGGCCCCGGCAGTGTATGCGTGGGGGCAACAATAAACCTCAGCGACAGCCTAGCCGGCGGTACATGGAGTGCGGCAGGGAGCTCGGCTGGAAGCGTAGGGAGTGCGAGCGGCACAGTAACAGGCATGAGCGCGGGCTCAGCCCCAATTACATATACCCTAAGCACAGGGTGCCAGGTGGCTCGTATAGTAACGGTGAATGCGCTGCCGGCGGTAATAACAGGGGCAGGGGCAGTATGCAGCGGCAGCGCTACCATCTTCAGCGATGCAACTACCGGCGGTGCGTGGAGTACGGCCAGTGGCAGCATAGGCTCTATAAGTGGTATTACAAGCTCCCCCTCAACTGCAACCATAGCAGGAGTAAGCGCAGGCACAACCAGCATTACCTATACATTGCCCACAAGCTGCTACAGCACTGCTGTAGTAACAGTGAACCCGCTGCCTGCGGCAATAACCGGATCTTTTAGCACCTGCATGGGCATACCTTTAACACTGTATGACATCGGTGGTATATGGAGCGCGGCAGGTACAGTGGCCAGTGTAGGTACAGCAACAGGCATAGTAACCCCGCTAAGCGCAGGCATTGCCGCTATTACCTATACACTGCCCACAGGCTGCACCACTACAGCAACTATAACCATAAACCCCAACCCCGGCCCCATAACAGGTATAGCAGCCACGTGCTATTTATCTACTACCCTGCTTACTGATACCACCGCCGGTGGCACCTGGTACAGCTCAGACTACAGCACTGCGTACATAGTAGGTTCGACAGGCTCAATATCAACCGGTACAGTAACAGGCTATGCCGCAGGCACAGCAGCTATAAGTTATGTAGCCGCGGATGGTTGTATGGCTACAACGATATTTACAGTAAACCCTGCGCCGGGGCCTGTAACTGGCATTTTTAGTTTGTGTACAGGCAGTGCCACCATGCTGACCGATACCTCGGGCGGCGGCATATGGAGTGCTGTAGCGGGAGGAGCGGCGAGCGTAGGGAGTGCGACAGGTATTGTGACAGGCGCATCGGCAGGCACTACTACCATTAGCTACACCCTGCCGGGTACGGGCTGTGCTGCCAGCCATGCAGTAACAGTGCTATCTCCGCCGCCAGCCATTGGCGGCCCCGCATCTGTATGTGTGGGCTTCACAGCCACTGAGACAGAAACAACAACTGGCGGCACATGGAGCATGAGCCCAACGGCCATAGGCAAAATAAGCAGCGGTGGCGTAGTGCGCGGCATTACCACAGGCACAGCCACCGTAAGCTATACGAGCAGCGGAGGTTGCCTTGCTACAAAAACGATAACGGTCAACACGACACCATTGCCCATTAGCGGCTCATTAGGCGTATGCCGCGGTTCAACGACAACGCTTACCGATGGCACCGGTGGCGTTACCTGGAGCAGCGGGTCATTGTCAATTGGCACTATCGGCTCTGTGAGCGGAATCGTTTCCGGGATCAGTACAGGCACCACTATCATAACGTATTCACTTGGGTTAGGTTGCAGCACCACTGCAGTAGTAACTGTCAATTCATTGCCAACAGCGATAGGAGGTCCTGCCGCAGTATGCGTGGGCAGTACAATAAATCTCACAGATGCTGGTGGGGGAACGTGGATCAGCAGCAACAGTAATGCAACAGTGGTATCAGGCACAGTATCCGGGGCAACAGCAGGATCAGATGTGATCTCATACATACTCCCCACAGGTTGTTTGGCAACAAAAGCAATAACCATCAACGCCCTGCCGGGCATTATAGGAGGGCCGTCAAGCGTATGCTCTGCCACCAGTATAACACTCACAGATGGCGGCACAGGCACATGGACTGTGACCGGCCCTGCAACAATTGCAGGCAGCACCGGTGTGCTGACCGCAGGCAGTAGCAGCGGCATAGCTACAGTGACCTATACATTATCCGGAACCGGCTGCGCAAGAACTGCCCCAGTGACCATAAATCCGGTTCCTGCGTCAATAACAGGAACAGGCAGCATATGCCCAGGCTATACGCTTACACTGGCAGGCCCCACAGGTGGGGTGTGGAGCGAAACTAGTAGCATAGCCACCATAGGCAGCACAGGAATTGTAACAGGCATGACCGGTGGCATAGCCGTCATATCTTATGTACTACCCACAGGATGCTACGTAACAACGGCAGTAACCGTGAACCCAGCGTCGGCGGCAATAGGCGGGCCATCAGCAGTTTGCGTTGGTTCGAACATCAGCCTCACAGAGAGTAGCAGCGGTACATGGGCAAGTAGCAGTACCCCCATAGCTATTGGTACGTCTACAGGAATTGTAACAGGATTAAGCACAGGCGTTGCTATCGTTACCTTCACAACTACCTCAGGCTGTAGCACGACAACAACAGTAACAGTGAGCTTATCGCCGACAGCAATAACAGGGGCAGGGGCAGTATGCAGTGGCGCCACGACCACACTTACTGATACTGTGGGCGGTGGACTGTGGAGCGCAAGCGCAGGCACGGTGAGTGTCGGATCATTGAGTGGCGTGGTAACCGGGATTAGCGCAGGTACGGCAGTTGTTACCTACTCGCTGGGTACTGGCTGCACGGTATGGAGAAGTTTGACAGTAGCAGCTACCCCGGCAGCAATCACAGGCAGCAGGTCTATTTGTATTGGTACTACTGTCGCTCTTGCAGATTCCACCGCGGGCGGTGCCTGGAGTATAGCCCCTGCGACAGTAGGCACGATCAGCACAAGCGGAATGGTGCTGGGTTTGGCAGCAGGAACCGCTTATGTAAACTACAGTACAGGAATTTGCTCCGTAAATGATACGGTAATAGTGAACCCTACACCGACAACAATAGGCGGGCCAGCTACCGTGTGCCAGGGCGCGACTATAACAGCAACAGATGCCGTAACGGGCGGTACATGGAGTACCACAAGCAGCAATATAACAATAGGTAGTTCAGGCAGCATCACCGGCATGACCGCAGGCACAGCAGTAATCACCTATTCCATAGGCAGTTGTTCGGTAAACAGAATAATAACAGTAAACCCCATAGCCGCCATAACAGGCGCTACGGGCATATGTGTAGGCAATACCACTACACTCAGTGATGTGGTAGCGGGCGGCCGGTGGAGTGCGGGCCTGGGAGTGGCGAGCGTAGGGAGCGCGACAGGTGTAGTAACAGGATTGAGCGCAGGAGTAGCAAATGTTACTTATACCACAACTGCGGGCTGCACGGCCAACTATAGCGTAACAGTGAACACAACACCATCTGCTATAGGCGGCACATTGCATGTGTGTGTGTGTGTGGGCAGTACAACTAATTTAAGCAACACCGTCGGTGGAGGAGTGTGGACAACCACAA
>CAIVKT010000089.1 GCA_903906615.1 uncultured Bacteroidota bacterium
ATATCAGGAGGCACCTGGTCGAGCACAAGCCCGGGAATAGCGTCCGTAAGTTCGGGTGGGGTTGTAACCCCCGGCACATCCACGGGTATAACCAACATCTCTTACACCCTATGCGGCCTGTCGGCGATAGCGCCTGTAACTGTAAACCCACTGCCCAATACAACCAGTCTCAGTACATCAGCAGGGGTTGCTTGCCAGGGTCTTAGTGTAAATATGAGTGTAGCGTCATCGAGCCTTGTCAGCGGCACCTATACTGTAAACTACACAATCAGCGGCGCTAATTCCGGCACAGGCTCTGCTACTATGACCGTGAGCGGGGGAACAGGTACATTTACCCTACCAGGGCTTGCCAACGTTGGCTCTACGACATTTACGATCAATACAGTAACCAGTAGTTTAGGCTGTGTAAATTCGCCATCAGGCGGCAATACGGTAACGTTCAATGTTAATGCTATTCCGTCTGCCATCAGTGGCGCCGGAACAGTATGCGCGGCATCAAACATTACTTTAACCGATTCAGGTGGCGGCAACTGGACCAGTAACAATATATCCGTTGCAACCATAGGATTTACCTCCGGTGTCGTTACAGGTGTTACCGGCGGCAGTGCAACGATCACCTATAATCTTCTAGGCTGTACAACTACCGCTACGGTAAGTGTAAATGCAGATGCAGCAATAGTAGGCAGCAGTGGCACATGTGCAGGTACGTCTACTACACTCACTAACGCATCAGGAACCGGCACATGGACAAGCAGTAACACGTCAGTGGCAACAGTAAATGCCGGCACAGGCGTTGTAACAGGCGTATCTATAGGTAGCGCCAATATATCATTCACGCTTACATCAACAGGTTGCACAACGACCACACCAATGACGATCACTGCTGCCCCACCCGTCTATATCGTTACGGGCGGCGGGAGCGGCTGTGCAGGCAGTCCGACAGTACATGTAGGGCTGAATCACTCGAGTATTGGTTACTCCTATCAATTATTCTCCGGCACAACACCGATAGGCATTTCAATACCCGGTACCGGCTCAGCCCTTGATTTTGGAGCAATCAGTACTTCAGGCACATATACAATAGTAACCAACCCCGGAAGTGCATGTGCCACTAGTATGTATGGCAGCGCTACAGTATCCGTAAATCCATTGCCTAATGCCTATGCTGTAAATGGCGGCGGCGGCTATTGCACATCCGGCTCCGGTGTGCATGTGGGGCTTGCAGGCTCTGATATCAGCGTTGATTACCAGCTATTTAAAAATGCTGTAGCACTTGGGTTACCAATACCAGGTAGCGGCACCAGTATTGATTTCGGCCTCGAAACAGCTACAGGTACTTATACCGTTTTTGCGACTAACAGCCTTACCGGCTGCACCCAAAATATGACCGGCAATACCACAGTTGTTGTCAACTCATTGCCTACGGCCTACAGTGTTACCGGTGGTGGCGGCTATTGCCCCACTAGTACAGGTTCTGCTGTCGGGCTTAGTAATTCTACAGCAGGTATCAGCTACCAGCTCTACGTTGCCGGCACTCCGGTAGGAGTTCCTGTAACAACAGCCGGTGGCGCTTTCAGCTTTGGTCCACAATCCACTTCTGGCACTTATACAGTGGTAGCTGCAAACACCGTTTCTGCATGTACCAGCAATATGACCGGCAGCACAACCGTGTCTGTCAATCCAACACCTACTGTATTTACCGTAACCGGCGGCGGCTCTTATTGCTCCGGCACTACAGGTATGCATATAGGACTCAACAGTTCTACGATCGGTGTTAACTATCAGATATACAATGGTTCATCAACCGCAGGCCTCGCAGTTGCAGGCACCGGCGCTCCGCTGGACCTGGGCATATACGCAGCCTCCGGCACTTATACAGTATCTGCGACAAGTCCCACAACTACCTGCTCGAGCAACATGACAGGTAGCGTAACTGTTGCTATTATAGCTCCCCCTAACCAATATGCCATATCAGGCGGAGGAAGTTATTGCATTGGCGGGACTGGTGTTGATGTAAACTTACCAACATCCGACGTGGGCGTAAACTATCAATTATATAATGGCCTGTTGCCAACAGGCGCAGCTATGGCCGGCACAGGATCACTTAGTGATTTTGGCAACCAGACCATAGCAGGAACATATACGATCAAAGGGACCAATACTACCACCGGCTGCGTGAGCACAATGACCGGCACTTCATCCATCAGCCTCAACCTCCCTCCGCGCGCATTTACTGTTACCGGTGGTGGCAGCTACTGTAGCGGTGGCACAGGTGTGCATATCGGTATGAGCGCTACAAACAATGGCGCAAGCTACCAACTATATAATGGAGCAACAGCAGTTGGCGCTGCACTGACCGGTACCGGCGCAGCTCTTGACCTTGGATTGCAAACAGCACCAGGTGGCTATACTGTTGTAGGCACAAGTACCGCAGGCTGTAGCACCAATATGACCGGCAGTGTATTTGTAAGCATCAACCCATTGCCTGTATCTTATACTGTAGGCGGTGGCGGAGGCTACTGCGCAGGCACAGCAGGCACGCACATCACCCTCAGCGGATCCGGTATCGGCACTAATTATCAACTATATAATGGCTCGTCTACAGTGGGCATACCAGTGTCCGGCACAGGAGGCACACTCGACTTCGGAGCTATTGCGGCAGTAGGTACGTACTCTGTTTCGGCTAGCACACCTGCTACTACTTGCGCAAGCGGTATGACAGGCAGCACTGTTGTTGCTATCAATCCATTACCTACTCCTTACATCGTGACTGTTGGCAGCGGCGGCCTTTACTGTGCGGGGGGTGCCGGTGTACCGGTTGGTGTCAGTACTCTTGCTACAGGTATCGGCTACCAACTCTACAGAAACGGAACTGCCATTGGCGGCCCTGTGTATAGTTCAGGTTCAGCGATCACTTTTGGCAACGAAACACTGGCAGGCACTTATTC
>CAIVKT010000090.1 GCA_903906615.1 uncultured Bacteroidota bacterium
CAACAATAACGTTAATACAACCACTGCTACGACCAATAATACAAATGTCAACACTGGCACGATGACCAATATCAATCAAAATACCAATAACGGCACAATGACTAATAACAATAATAATGTCAACCAAAGCACAAGTACCAATGCAAATAGCAATGTCAATCAAAATATCCAAAGTGGTACTTTAACTAATAACAATATTAATACTAGTGATATCACTCAACGTGTTATACAACCACCGCCAACTGCTGTAGCACCTGCTATGATGTCGGGTGGTAATAACGATTTGTGCACTACTGGCACAAGCGGATCAGTGCAAACACAAGTATTTGGTGTCAGTGGTGGCGGAACAGTTCGTGATTTGAATTGCGAACGATTAAAATTATCTAAAACTTTGTATGACATGGGCATGAAAGAAAAAGAACATGAAGTGTATTTCCTGGCACAGATAAAGAACAACAAGCTGCTCCCATTTTTTGAAAAACTATTCTCCTGGGGCAAAGACAGCTTCAACAACATAGACCTCGACAAAAAATACCCTGTGGAAGAATCGGATAGTTATTGCAAAAAATAGCTACATCCGGGGTCCCGAAGAAAAATCATAGTCCTCACTACAATCATTTACTATCATAGCTTAGACCACTCGCATACTATCTACTATCTACTATCTACCATCTAATAAAAACAAACAACTAAAAAAGCGTCCCCTCCTCATACACCACCGGCAGAGGTATCTTCGTGCCACAATGTTTATTCATCTGTTCTATAAAATATTTGATCAGTTCTGGCGAGTGCAGCTCTTCATGTTGGTGCATAAAGAAGTAGCAGGTCTCCAGGCCTTCTCTCATCCATAATTTTACGCGCTGCACCCACGCGTCTATGCGGCTGTAGTCGGTGGGGTGCAGGCCGTTGCCCACAAAGCGGATGAAGCATTCCGGCTTCGTCAGGTGCATATGCACACAGTCGCGGCGGCCTGCGGCATCAGTTATTACTGCGCCCCTTTTGTGCGTGCGCAGGTAGGTGTATAGCGCAGGGTCGTAGCCTTCTTTGTAGTTGTACCATTCCTCGTGCCGCAGCTCCAGGAATACATCTATGTCTTTCGGCAACCCGTCTAAAAAAGATTCAATGGTTCCCAGATGTTTCACACCCATCTGTGGGTGCGGCATCAGGAATACCGGCCCCAGGTGCTTACCAAATGCCGATACTATATCCAGGAAGTTGCCCACCTCGTTATCAGCATTCTTCAGCCTGCGTATGTGCGTAATGGATTGTGTGAACTTGGGACAAAAGATAAAGTCCTTCGGCACCGCGCTCACCCATTTCTCCACCTGCTCGCGCGAGTGGTTGCTATAAAAAAAGCCATTGAATTCAATACTGTTGAACTGCGTGGCATAGTAATGCAGAAAGTCTTTCTCCTTTGTGCCTTTCGGGTATAGCTTGCCTATCCAGTCTTTACGCCCCCACTTGGCACAGCCTATATAGAATTTTGTTTTGCCCTTGCCTTTTTTCAGCACGTCTTTATTGCCCGCAGGCTCGGGCGGCAGCGCAAAGTCAATTTGCTCCAGTTCGTTTTCAGGTATTTTACCAAAGTCAATGCAAAGTCGTTTATTATTATTTAAAGATAAGAAGTCATTTCGACATAAATAAGTAGGTGTCATGGTGAGCCTCGCCGAACCATGATACCGTTACAGGAGGCAATAAGTGTATAGTAATGTTGTACTAAGCAACCCTATGCTCTTAACGGTGCCATGGTTCGGCGAGGCTGCCATGACACCTATCTGATAGCAATTTGTCAAAATTTATGCGATTACTTTTCAAAATCATTCCCATTCCCACAGCACCTGCCCATGGTAGTAGCTGGCTATGCTTCCGTCCTCATGCTGTAGTTCTATAGCGCCATTAGCCAGCACACCAAGTATAGTAGCCAGCCACCTGCCCCTGCGATCACTAAAAAGCTGTTTTTGCCCGCGCTTATACAGCGCTTCGTTGTATAGCTTCATATTGCTTTCGGCTGGCACAAGCGCATCTATATGGGCTATCACGCTTGCCCTTATATTATCCCGTATGGTGTCTATCTCCCCATCTATACCCGTGGCCAGCAGCAGCGAGGTAGCGAAGGGTAGCTCGGGTGGCAATGCGGCTTGGTTCACATTCAGCCCCAGGCCTATAATGGCATACATCCAGCGGCTGCCACGCAGCACATTTTCTATCAGTATACCCCCTGCCTTTTTGTCATTGACTATTATATCGTTGGGCCACTTGATATATATCGGGGTATTACCGTATAATTTTCTCAAAACATTAGCAATTGCCACTGCCACAGCGGCATTGAAGCTGAATTGCTCGCCAATGGGCAGGGAGGGCATGGCTACGAGGGTCATCAGCAGGCTCTCTCCCGGTGCGTCCGTCCACGCTTTGCCGCGCTGGCCCTTACCCCCTGTTTGGCTGCGGGCGGTTATTGTCAGGCCGTGCTGTGCCTTATCGGCATCTATAAGCTGCATGGCATAGTTATTGGTGCTATCCGTTATATCAAGTTCTATTATCGGCAATTTGTCAAAACGCATATGGTTAAGTGAGAAAAGTATTATAATTTTGATAAGTTGTAAAGGTATTACCAAACAAAACTAAGCAAATAACGATTTGGAGAAAATAATCAGTGGATTGCAGGAACGGAAGAAAGCGCCAACCCGTCTTACAAAGAATAGCAAGCTATTTAAATCTATCATCAACGCCATACAGGACAAGAAAGGGGAAAATATCATTTCTCTCGATCTGAAAAAGATCGATGAAGCGGTCGCAGATTTTTTCATCCTTTGCGAAGCCAGGTCAAATGTGCAGTTAAGGGCGATCGCCCATAGTATCGAAGACGTGGTGCGGGAAGAATGCGATGAGCGCCCCTACCACGTAGAGCACGGCGACCACTGGACACTGGTAGACTATGTGAACATTGTGGTACACGTATTTCAGCACGAGTACAGGGAGTTTTACAACCTGGAAAGCCTTTGGGAAGACGCGCCACGTACCGAATATTAGACCGAACATTTTATAATCATCATAACGCACGAGATAAAGCCATAAGATGGAAGATAACGCACAACAACCGGCACCAAAGCCCGGAAATGAGAACCCCACACCACGCAAAGGCCCTAAGTTCAATATATACTGGATCTATGCCATCATCACGCTGGCGGTCATAGGCGCCCAGTTCGTAGGGGGCGGCTTTGGCGGGGCTACCACTCAAGACCATACCAAGCAGAATTTACAGGAAGATTATCAGAAGGGAGAAGTGACAAGGATCGTGCTGGTAAACAATGAGCATGTGGACGTGTACCTGAAACCCGGCGCAACAGCCACTACACCCGCAACCAAATCGCTGATCGCCAATGATAAAAATCCTGCCTATTCGTTCCAGATAGGCACTGTGGAGCAATTCAATAAGGACCTGGATAAAATAGAAGCTTCTGCACCCAATGTTCCGCCGGTAATGGTGGAATACAAGCAGGAGAATGATTTCCTGTCCAAGATGCTGGGCACCTTCCTGTTGCCCGTATTGCTGGTTATAGCTATGTGGTTCCTCATTGTGCGCAAAATGGGTGCAGGTGGTGGCGCAGGCGGCGCAGGTGGAATTTTCAACATCGGCAAGTCTAAAGCACAGTTGTTTGAGAAAGGCACACGTGTCAACATCACCTTCAACGATGTTGCCGGCCTTGATGAAGCTAAGGTGGAAGTGATGGAGATCGTTGACTTCCTCAAAAATCCTAAAAAATACACTGCCCTCGGTGGCAAGATTCCTAAGGGCGCATTGCTCGTAGGCCCTCCCGGCACCGGCAAGACCCTGCTGGCCAAGGCTATGGCCGGCGAAGCGCAGGTGCCGTTCTTCTCAATGTCCGGCTCCGATTTTGTGGAACTGTTCGTAGGTGTGGGTGCCAGCCGTGTGCGCGACCTCTTCAAGCAGGCACGCGAAAAAGCGCCTTGTATCGTATTCATTGATGAAATAGAC
>CAIVKT010000091.1 GCA_903906615.1 uncultured Bacteroidota bacterium
GCCCTATGAGCAGGAAGAGGACGTTGGTATCTTTAAGGGCATCACCGGCATCGAGCAATTGCTCCAGGTAGTTGGCTACGCCATGTGCGCCCACATAGGTGATCACAAAATGCCCTTCAAGATCATGCTGCTTGCGAAAGGCTGGTACATCAAGAGTTTGCAACAGTTCTTCAGAAAGGCTAAAATCTGATGCGTTAGATATTTGTATCAGCTTGTTTTCAGGGATGTGTTTTTTATCCCGAAGGGTATTGTAGAATGCGGGTGTAAGTACATTGATGAGCCTGGCGTGCTTGTAGATAAAGCCTTCCACCCAATAGGCCAATTTGATAATGAGCTTGTTGGTCAACACACCGGTATCTATGGCCGATTCGGGCCACAGATCGCGCACCTCAAATACAAAGGGCATTCGTCGCAGGCGGGAGACGAGGTAGCCGCTCACACCCACAAACAATGGCGGCGAGGTAACAATAACCACATCATACTTTCCCTTGGCCTTGACTAGGCCAGCATATAGCGAGGAGAACATGAATGAAAAATAGCCCCATAGCCTACCGATAAAATGTTTGTTGTATGCCTCTGATACATGGCAGCGCAGCACGTTCACACCACCTTGTTTTTTCCAAACAAAGTACTTGCCTTTGTACTCAGCGCGTTTTTCTTTGCCGTTGTAGTGCATCATGCCCGCAAGCACGGTGATGGTGTGGCCCCGGGCGGTCCATACACGGGTAAACTCATTCCAGCGGGAGCCGCCGGGATCATCTTCCTCCAAAAAATACTGGTGAATCAGGAGTATGTTCATCGAGCCTCAAAAATAGAACATAGCGGGCAATATAGACTTACTTGTTTGTAATTTCTATGGTGGTGTTTATGCCTCGTTCGCCTGTACTAAAAACTGACTGTGCTGTTTGCTCTTTTTGCCCGTATAATGAGGAATAAGAGCCTTCTTCCTGCCTGGCAGACAGAACAACTCCTGTATCGCTTTTGGCGTTTATAAGCACCTTATCCTGCATTGCCACGGGAATGTGCCAAAGCTGCCGCATAGACGGTGCCGCAGGAGCTTGTATGATCTCGTCCCTCACTTCCCAAACAGGTAAACCCTTCTTTTTAATAACTGTGCGCCGGTGTACAATACCTTTTTTTATGTACGTGAAGGCATGTATAGCACCTGTGAAGGTGTAAGCCATATAATCCTCATCCAGCACTGCGCTTTTGCATTGCGACCAATAGTACCATATGAAACGCCCGCCCTTCAGCATCTGGTCGTTATCATCCAGCATTACGGTGTTGTGGGATGTCGTTCCACTGAAGTAGCGCATGGTAGCCTCATCAGTATTGTATTTGTAGCTGCCCGCATCCAGCAATATGTTCTCGCCTTTGTACCATACGTCGAGATGGAGGTTGTCGGCCTGCGAGGGGCGGTCTTTGTAGCTGCCGCATTTGATGAAAGTAATTGTAGCTACCTCCCTAATGATGTAATACCCGCCTTTTACAAATTTATGCACACCATTTGGTGGCAGCCATTTGCCCGTTGTTTTACGGCAGCCATACCACTCCACGTCTTCATAGCTATCAGTAAAACCTGTTTCTATACCCAGGACACCGGCCAATGCCTGTAGTTGCGGGCGGTAGTCGCGAAAGTGAGTGTTACTTAATTTAAAAAACAGTGCGCCGTCATTGGCTCCATAGTTAGGCAACCAGCCATTCTCGTCAACCATACAAGTGCGGAGAAAGAAGAGTGATTTACGTGCACGGTCGTACACCACATCCCGGAAAGTATCGCTATTCAGCTCGGCAAGCGCTATGCCCCAGGTGAGTAGTTGTGCCACTACCCTATGGTAATTCATAGAGAATTGCAGGAAGGTGCCGTCTTCATATACCTGGTAGGCTATCTCTTCTTCAAACCATTGCTTGCCTTGCTTCTTCCACTGTGCCGCGCCCGGCATAGTTGGATAGAAGATGCCTGCGAGGTAAAGCGTAAGCGTTTCTGTAATAGCATGGTTATTACGAACGGCAATGCGAGAGAAATTGATGTTGTTGTAAATATGATGCAGGTGCCAGTAAATGACGTGCTGCATTTTATTGAACACCTCATCTGTAAACACAGGCGAATTGCGGTAGTAATGCAGCGCAAACGTCCAGTTGAGGACTCGCAGCGACATCTCCTGGCTACAGCGGTAGTTGGGGCCGCAGTTTATGGGGTTGCTATCTATCCACGAGATGATCTCTGAGAAAACAAATGCAGCACAATCTTCTTTAAAATGATAGTCGTAACGGATGATGTCGTATAGGTATGAGAAACGACACTTCTCCCAAACATATTTTATATCCCCGGCTTCTTTGGAGTAATCGGCGATCTCTGTCCAGTGTTTGTTGATATCGTAGCGAAAACCGGTATCGGGATTAGTAACCCAATCGTAATTTGTGCCGAGATCGGTAAGCACACTGTTGAATAGCAATAGCTTGCCTTCCTGTATGTTGTTAAAGTTTTCTTTCAGGATGGGCTGCGGTTCCCTGGGAATCGTTAATGACTCTTTGTCTTTAAAAAAGAACTTTGCGGGAGATGCATTCCACCCTTCAAGCGTAAGATATTGCTGATAAGCAGGAGATACAGGGAATTTTCTTTTCAATAAGCCACTTCTTAGCACCACCTCGTAGCGCGCACGGTAGGTGGTGTATCGCCAGCCCATATTGCGGATAAGGTTTATTATGGTGCTTAGTCGTGCTGCCATTACTTTAAAGGGTTACAATGAACTCACTTCCCACATCGGGCGCGCTCTTCACTTCTATACTGCCCCCCAGCGACTCCACCTGGCTTTTGGTGATATAGAGGCCAACGCCCTTACTATCGAACCCCGAATGAAAAACC
>CAIVKT010000092.1 GCA_903906615.1 uncultured Bacteroidota bacterium
CAGAAGCAGGGCTTTGTATTTTATATGGATGCGTTTATGCCGCCACAAAATAACGCCTGCGATCAGGGTAGCTACGCTATACAATAAGAGTATAACGCTTTTTTTATCGCAGAGGTAATAAACGTGATCCTTGTACTTGCCGGGATAATACCTGCTGAGTAATACAATATGCGCGAGGTATTTGAGGATCTTGCCGAGGTACATATAAATACTGCCAAAGCCCGTTGCCCCGAAATGAGATACAGATGAATGGTAGGCGATCCGCAGCACAACAAAGTGAACGGCCAGGAACAGGAATGCCGGAAGGGCGCAATAAAGTGCCGTTTTTTTAGCGGCTGCGGCCGGAACCAACCGAAGCACATAATGATAGTAAACAACCAACAGCAGAATGAATACAGGCGTAAGCGCGAATATCTCTGTGGCATAGGTTGAGGCACAATAAATGATGCCGGCCATCCAGGCATAGCCAGCCCGCTGTGTAAGCAGGTACTTGCGTGCCAGCAGCAGCACAGAAAAAAGCAAAATGCAGGCAAGCGGTATGTGGTAGGCAGGCTCCCACACTACGGCCTCGCTGATGTGCGGGCATATGGTGAACAGCACCATCGCTGTGAAAACAATTGGCTTGCTCTTTTGTATACCCGAGTCGGTGAGTATGCCCCCCAGCAAATTAAAGAGCAGCAATACATTGACCGCATGAAGCGATACCATGAAGATGTGCCATAACAGCGGGTGCGCGCCAAAAGCAGTAAAGAGCAACCACGTAACAATGTTCACAAGCTGGAATAACGTGTGTACCCCCTCTTCGGCATTTACGAATTGAAGAAAGCTGTTGTGCCTGAAGCTGTTCAAGCCATAGGGGAAGTCGCCTACAAAACCTGCCTTATATGCGGGCAGGTAGAGCAGGAAGGTGAGCGCCCAGAAAAACAGGAAGATAAGCAGGTGCTGCCTCCTGCCATCAGGTATGTTTTTATTTAGTGGTTGTATTGCCAAAGTGTATGTGTTACAATGAACTCAGTGGTTAGTACTGGTCAATATTTTTTTTATTCCAGTCCACCGGTTTCCATTGATCTGCGGCGGAAAACAATAATAGATACTGGTCTGCGGGGCGTTTCAGAGTAAGCTCATACCAATGCCCGAGGTCTTTCATATCCAGCCTGTAAGCCTCATTCTCGTAACTGTGCGCGCCCAGGTAGTGGTACCACCACCAGGTACCCCATTGGTTTAAAGTTACTTTGATCACGCTGTCATTGACCACGATCACATGTGCGCCATCTGTAGGGGAAGCCATATTGTACGAGGCTACTTCATACACATCATTGTTTACCTGTTTGTTAGTGTACAGGTTATGGGCCAGCTTGGTGATACTTACCGGCCGCGAGCCTACCATCAGCACGCCATTCATATTCTCAGGCGGGTTCAGTAGAATGATCGTTTTATTGGTGGTGTCGGGCAAGTCATTTATCAGTCGCCTTGCAATATATGCCGACCGCTTCCAGTATATATTTGTCTGTACTGTGCATAGAACAGAGGCCAGCGAGTAGAGGGTAAATATGATCAGGGCCATAGCGGTGCTACGTAGTGTAGACAGGAAGATAACGATCATCCAGAAAATGAAAGGCATCATAAAATAGGTATACCTGTCGAACAGTACATACTGCATGCCCGAAAAGTCCTGTGGAATAATAAGGGCCATGCTGAAGAACGCCCATATAAAGAACAGGAAAGCCAGCTTTGCTTTTGCTGATGCGCTGCGGTAATTTTTAATGAACAGGCCGATGAACAGGGTAACAAGCGCATAGAACAAAACTATGCCCTTGCCCGACTCGCAAAAAGCATATGCCATTGTTTTAAGTTCTAAAGGCATGTAGCGGCCAATGACGAGGATATGAAAGAGGTATTTTGCAGGTTTGGCCAGGTAGTTCAGCCACATGTGGGTGGTGAACACCACCCCGGTGTGGGCAATATAGGTATGTATCACCAGCCGCAATACAATGACATGGGCGATATACATCACTATCAATGGGAGGAAGAACCACTTAAATACCTTCGGGAGAATAGCCCTGTCGTAATGCAATACATAGCGGTAATACAAGCCCATCGTCAGGACCACCCATGGTGTGATATAAAACAGCTCCAGCGAATAGGTAGAAGGCAGGTACAGGAGGGCCGCCCATACCGCATACTTTGCCGACTGGCGATAATGAAACTGCTGCACCCAATACATGATCAGCAGCAGGATGAGGAATGCCTGGAGGTAGTGGTAGCAAGGCTCGTGTACTATTACCTCTGTATTATACGGAGTGAAGCAATACAGCAGGATGCCGGCCAATGAAAGGATGCCGCCATTGCCGATACCTGAATCGCGGAACAACCGCTTGCCGATGATAAACAGCAGCAGGCAATTGACCGCATGAAGCGTAACATGCAGCAGGTGCCATGCCCACGGATTGATGCCGAATATTTTATATAAACCGTAAGTAACCAATTGGGTGAACTGGTAGAGGCTTGTGGAGTCGGGCCGGTTCACATAATCTGCAAAAGTGTAGTTGCGCAGGGTGTATAGCCAGCCGGGGAAGTCGCCTACCATGCCAGCCTTTGCAGCAGGCAGGTAAATGATAAAGGTAACAGCCCAGCACAGCCCGAAAACCCGCAAGTGGTTGTCTGTGAGCTTCTGCAAAAAAGCAGATCGTTTTGATAAGGCTGTATCCATGTGCTGCGTGTGGTAACAAAAGTAAATTAATATTGGTCAGTATTCTTTTTATTAAGATCTACGGCTTTCAGTTTATCCCCGGCCTGGTACAGCAGCAGGTAATTTGCCGCCGGGTGTTTTAACGTTAGTTCGTACCAATGCCCAAGGTCTACAAGGTTCAGCCGGTAGTCGGCATTCTGGTAACTGGTGCCGCCCTGCACACCATACCACCACCAGGTACCCCACTGGTTCAGCGTTACATGTATGGTGCTGTCATTAACTACTACTACATGCGCGCCGTCATTTTCCGTGGTCATGTTGTAAGACAGTACATCATATACGGTATTGGTCAATGGACTGTCGGCAGTGGCATTGTATAACACCTTGAAGGAGCTTTTGGGGAAGGACTCTACCATGGGTATGCCGTTGAGGCCCAGGGGCAGGTTGAGCATCAGTACCGTTTTGTTGCCCGCCGGTGGTACTGTATGCACCATGCCTGTAAGTATATCCTGCGATTGCCGCCAAAACCTGCTTTCATTGCGGGTGAGGTGTATGTTGCAGTAGCAATAGACCAAAAACACAGGGATAATGACCGCGGGTATACGGATGCGGGCGAGCAGCAGCAGGAACAGCAGGTAAAAGAAAGGCAGCAGGATATAGGCATAGCGGTCGTATATGACCAGGAACTCACTGGCAAACCACACCGGGCTTACGATCACCGCGCAAAAGTGCAGCCATACCAAAATAAGCACAGCAGCCTTGCCATCCGGCTGGAAATGCCTGAACCTGAAAGCGATGTATATCCATAGCAGCGCCAGCAGCCCATAAAAAGCAGAAAGGCCTTTTACTGTTTCAAAAAACGCATATACACTTTGTCGTGTATTGTGTACAAAGAACCGCCCGAAGAAAAATACATGGAAGATGTGCAGCGGCAATTTGCGGAGGTAATTGGTTGCAGGCTGCACAATATCGGGCCCCAGGTGCGCCGCATAGCAGCCGGTGATGGTATACAGCAATACAATGTGGGCAATGAAGACCAGGAACAACGGCAGTATAAAATAGAGGGCAGCCTTACGGCACAGTGCGCGGTCGTAATGCAACACTTTGCGGTAATAGATCACGAGCGTTAAAACAAACCATGGGGTCACATAAAACAGCTCCAGCGAAAAGGCCGCTGCTATGTAAAGCAGCACAGCAAACCAGGCATACTTTATCTTTTGGCTATACAGGTATTGCTGCGCCCAGTATACGATGCCCAGCAGCATCAGCATAGCCTGCAGGTAATGGAAAGATGCCTTCCATACGATAACCTCCGAAATGTGCGGGCATATGCAGAACAGGAAAGCCGCGCCAAAGGCGATAATAGCGCCATTCTTTACGCCTGTATCTTTAAATATATTGCCTGCAACGGTATACACCAATGCGGCATTTGCGGCCTGCATAGTGATGAAGAGCAGCAGCCATATGGCAGGGTTGAGCCCCAGCAACCGGTACAGCAGGTAAGCGTTGAGCTGCGTGAACTGGTAGAGGCTGGGTATGTATTTCGTGATGTTGAGGTATTCCCATAGCGTGGAGGATGTGCCGGCCTTTACATCGCGTACCACATTGATCCAGGCAGCGCTGTCTAATACCCAGCCGGCCCTGCGGGCAGGCCAATACAGGCATAGCAATACGGCCCATAGAAACAGGAATACCCAAAGGGCCTTGTTCTTTTCGCGGCCTGCGCCCAGCATATATGTGTTGGCGGGGCTCATGGCTTATGTATAGTTGCGGTATCCGCAGATGTTTTTTTATTCCGCATAGCGCCAAGTGCTAATTGATCGCTCACTATGCTGGCCCATATGCGCTCTCCTTCCATATTCCAGTGCGTGTCGCCATGATAGTAAAGCACATCAGTTGTGTTTTTGAAAGTGGTGTAGGCATCTATGGTGGCTATTCGCAGCTTGGGGTTGTTGTATAGCCTCGGTATAAGCCCGTTATAGCCTGCGGGCTGCATAATGGTGGCGCAGTTGGGTATCACGGCCAGGTACACTTCATCAAAGCCTGCTGCCATTAAATGGTCGTATACTTTATTGACCGTATCGGCCAGGCGGTCTATATCTTCATCCGGTATCGGTATATACGAGCTTGCGGTGCTTGTCCGGGATACGGTCGTTTTCAGGAACAGGAATTGCCTGTCATCTGATATGACCACATCGCCGGATGCCCTGTTGAATAAATAATAGTTGAGCGCAGCCTTGGTCTCAAACATAGGCATGATGAAGTTGTAGTTAAACAGGTTGCATTGCAGGTTTTGGTTGATGAGCGGGTTGAACAGGCCTTTTAGCTCAAACAAAGCGGCGTAGCGGTTGCGTGGTAGTGTATCCTTTACATTATTCATGATACGGCTGTCTTTAAAAACATCCCGCAGCATACGTTCACTTATTTCCAGGATCAGCACATTTCGTTTTGTGCTGTCGAGGTGATACCGCATAGGCAGGTCCCTGTTGAAGTAATAGAAGTCAGCTATTGATGGGAAGTCAGTTTTTTTAACTGTCCAGCTATAGCTGTCCCCATAGAGGTACAGGTCTGTATTTTTCGGGCCGGTATGATCCCTGGTTGGGGGGATGTTTACCGGCGCATTCCGGAATACAGGCACAAAATCAAGGTAAGACAAGCTGATGAGATCGCCGTGGAGGCATTGGTAAGACCCCCACCAGGTGTTTACATCGCGGTGGTCCACCACATATTGCATGGCCACGCGAGATGTGGAGGCCCACAACAAAAAGAGGCCGAACAGGATGAAAAAATCGCGGAATATCTTTTTCATCATGCTTTAGAATTGGAAGTAGATGAATTGATTTTCGACGAATACCCCAAGGTAATAACAAACGATGACCATAAAGGCCACAAACAAATAGAACACCTTGTTGTTGCTGATGAGGAACGTGGGCATGTATTTTTCGCGATACATCATTACCGCGATCATCAATACAGCGAAGGCGATCTCGGTACGGTTGAGCCCGATGTAATTAGAGCCTGCCCTGAAGGCAAATATCTGCCTGATGTAATCGCAGGCCATATGTATATTCTCTGAGCGGAAGAATATCCACAGAAAAGTGACCAGTAAAAAGGTGACCACAACTGATGCCGCTGTATATAATTTGTTTTTGGCCCGCGCAGGCAGCTTACGGGTGAGTATAATGACGAGCAGCCCGTGCAGCAGCCCCCAGATGACAAATGTCCAGTTGGCGCCGTGCCAAAGGCCGCTAAGCAGAAATACCACCAGCACATTGAATTTACGCCGCCATTCGCCCTTCCTGTTGCCGCCCATGGGAATGTAGAGGTAATCCCTGAACCAGCTGGAAAGGGATATATGCCACCTCGACCAGAAATCGGCCATGCCTGTAGCCAGGTAGGGTTGCTTAAAATTCTCCATGAGCTTTATGTTCATCACCCGTGCCGCACCCAGCGCTATATCTGAGTAGCCGGAAAAGTCGCAGTAGATCTGGAAGGAATAAAACACAGCCCCAGCGAATAATGCCAGTGATGAGGTTTCGATGGTATGCCCGTAGGTGCGCTCTACGATCATGGCCAGCCTGTCGGCTATTACTGCTTTTTTGAAGAAGCCCCACAACATGCGGGCAAGGCCCTCTTTCACATTATCCCAGTTGTATGGTCGGAATTCTTTGAGCTGGGGCAGCACGTTCTGTGGCCGTTCTATAGGCCCGGCTACCAGTTGTGGGTAGAACATCACATACAGGGCATATACCACGAAATTACGCTCGGCCGGTTGGTTCTTTCTATACACCTCTATAGTATAGCTCATAGCCTGGAAGGTATGGAACGACAAGCCTATGGGAAGGACCATCTGCAGCAGGGGCAGCGAGAGCGGTTTGCCAAAGAAGTGCGC
>CAIVKT010000093.1 GCA_903906615.1 uncultured Bacteroidota bacterium
CAGCGACTTAGGCGGTGTGCCTACCAGGCGCACATCGGTATAGCGTTTGTAGATGAGCAGGAAGAACTGGTTGCCATTGAAGTAGTCCTTCACATTGGCTACATACTTGCCTTTTTCTGCGGCTTTTTCTTCCATCTGCTTGCGCACGGCATCAAACTTTTTGGTGTACTCCTCGCCCGTGGCATTGCCTATGGCTGCTTTCACCTCATCGGTTACATCGTCCATGCGTTGCAGGAACAAGGCCGTAACGCCATTGGCAGGCAGTTCCTCGCCTATGCTGTGCGCCCAGAAGCCATTATCCAGCAGGTCTCTTTCTACCGTACTCAGGTTGGCTATGGCATCGTAGCCGCAGTGGTGATTGGTGAGCAGCAGGCCATTGCCGGAGATCATCTCGGCAGTGCAGCCACCGCCAAATTGCAGTATAGCGTCCTTTATGCTGCTGTGGTTGATATCGTACAGGTCTTCTTTTGTTAAACGAAGGCCCAGGCGCTGCATATCTTCATAGTTCTTGCCTATGAGCATCGGTATCCACATGCCTTCATCAGCCCTTGCCCCGGCCATCATCAGCCCGGCCAGTAATAGTAAAATTGCTTTTTTCATCCTTTGTTGTTTATAAGGACAAATGTAATCTTACAATTCGGTTATTTATAGGGGAGAAAAGAGGGGAGATGAGGCGTTCCGCTATTTCATATTTTTGGAGTAAAAAATAAAATACTTACGTTCAATAACCTGAAAGGCTTAAATGTCAATATCTTTTTAAAAAAGGTTTTGTTAGTTCTGCTACTGGCGGTCGTATTGGTAAGCCCTGTATTGTTTTGGCCCACGGTTTGTATTATATGGATCGCCCCTGTGTGTGGTATAATAGCTTTCGTGCTTGTATCTTATATCATGACTATTGTTACGGGCATTATCATAAATGTTGTTCTTCGCACGGTGGTGGCGGCTCCTTGCCGATGCGGTAAAAGTTACAAAGCAGCTAAGTGCTATAAACAGTATGGAGATGATGGTTTTCATGGTTTCATTTTGTTACTACCCATGTTTAAAAACCTTGCCGTGGTGTTGAATGGAGTTGCTAAAAGTTGCTATAATATCTACACGATTATTTCTTCTTCCTCCGAAAATCCTTTGATTATTAACGCTCAAATAATATATTTGCCATAGCATTCTATCTGATTATGATTTATCGGAAAATTCTTCTTATTGATGATGATGACGATGACCAGGAGATATTCCTCACAGCGCTCCAAAAGGTGCTGCCTGAGGTAGTTTGCGATATGTCGGGTAGCGCTTGCTCTGCAATTGAACTGCTGAAAAGCGGGCAATTATTCCCGGATATTATCTTTTTAGACCTCAACATGCCCATCATGAACGGCCAGCAGTTCCTGTCCGAGATCAAGAAAAATGCCGGGCTGAAAGATATTCCCGTGGTCGTTATTTCCACCTCTTCGCACCCGCAAACCATACAACTTGCTAAAAATACAGGTGCAAAAGACTTTATAACTAAGCCGGATAAATTTGATGATCTCGTGAACATACTTGCTGCCCTTCTTGCCTGATACCCGATCCGGCAGTATTGGCATGATTTTGGTAATAGATTTTTTCTTATTTAGTGATGAAATAATGGGGCCAGATCAACAAGATTACTATTTTTTGCGCGGCGGCGGCGAATTGGGGGCATTGATACGGGCTACCGACTGGTCAAAAACTTCCATTGGCTCGCCAGACACCTGGCCACATAGCTTGCGCACCATGGTGGCTATGATGCTGTCTTCTAAATTTCCTATGTTTTTATGGTGGGGCGATGACCTGGTGCAGTTCTATAATGATGCCTATCGTCCAAGCCTCGGTGATAATGGCAAGCATCCAAAAGCGCTTGGGCAGAAAGGGGAAGACTGCTGGACAGAAGTATGGCCGGTCATCTCGCCATTGATAGAACAGGTGCGCACCACAGGTGAGGCTATCTGGAACGAAGATCAGCTCATTCCTATTTACAGGAACGGTGCCATCGAAGACGTGTACTGGACATTTGGTTACAGTCCGGTTTTTGGTGATGGAGGTAAGATCGAAGGTGTGTTCGTTGTATGTACAGAAACTACCGGAAAAGTAAAAAACAAGGTGGCCCTTGAAGAAAGTAAGGATGCCCTGGAGTTCGCTATCGAAGCCGCAGAACTGGCCACATGGGATATAGACCTGACCACACGCACCATAAATGGCAATGACCGGCTACACAAATTTTTTGGAATACCCAATGATGTGCCGGTCACCTACGATGCGATCATGGGTACAATTCCTGCCTCCGAAAGATGGCGCCTGGAAGAGGCTTTAGCAACTGCTGTGCAACCCGCATCAGGTGGGCGTTACAAGGTGGAATATCCAAGTATACACCCCGTTACCGGCAAGGAACACATCTATAGCCCCAAGGGTAAAGTGCGGTTCAATGAAGACGGGGTAGCTGTGCGGTTCAATGGCATTATACAGGATGTCACAGAGCAGGTGCTGGCCCGCAAGGTAATAGAAGAGAGTGAGCAGCGTTTTCGCAAGCTCATTACCGAATCTACTATTGCTACGGCCCTGCTCACCGGCCCCGGCTTTGTGGTGGATATTGCCAATAATGCTATGCTAAAACTTTGGGGCAAAGACCTTTCTATCATTGGCAAAACACTGGAGGAGATAATGCCCGAGCAACTGAACCAGCGCTACCTGCAATTATTGGGCAATGTGTTTCATAACGGTACAGAGGTTCATGAAGAAGGCGCACTGGTGCTGATAAACAGGGATGGCAGGATGGATGCTATGTACAGGGATTTCTCTTATAAACCGCTGCGCGATCAGAATGGCGAGGTGGCCAGTATTTTGGTGACGGTGGTGGATGTAACAGAAAAAGTGATAGCGCAAAAAAGGTTGCTGCGCAGCGAAGAGCGCTTCCAGGGCGCTGTGGCAGCGCTCAAAGGAATTCTGTGGACCAGCAATGCAGCAGGTAAAATGGAAGGTGTGCAGCCTGGCTGGGCATCGCTTACCGGCCAGTCGTTCGATGAGTACCAGGGTTACGGATGGGCAAACGCCATACATCCCGATGATAGCGGTACCACATTAGCTGCCTGGAATGATGCCGTACACGGCCAGAAGACATTCATTTTTGAGCATAGGGTAAAAATGGGCAACGGGCAGTGGGGCCAGTTCGCCATCAGGGCGGTACCCTTGTTTCATGAAGACGGATCGGTGCGGGAATGGGTAGGCGTTCATACAGATATTACAGAACAGCGCAAGGCAGAGTATGCACTGAAAGAAAGCGAGCAACGCTACCGGCTATTGATGGAGGAGGGTACTGTAGCCACAGCTTTGTATATAGGGCCCGAGATACGGATACAGTATGTGAATGATACCATGCTGGGCTACTGGGGCAAAGACAGGTCTGTGATCGGGAAAACATTCCGCGAAGCATTGCCGGAACTGGAAGGCCAGGCTTTCCCCGGGTTGCTCGATGCTGTTTTCGCATCAGGAAATACCCATTTTGGTAAAGAAGAACTGGCTTACATCGAGATAAACGGCAAGCTACAGGCTTCCTACTACAACTATACTTATAAGGCATTGTTTAGTGAAGATGGCGCGATATATGGCATACACCACACGGCAATAGATGTAACGGAACTGGTACTGGCGCGCAAAATGGCTGAAGAGAGCGAGCAGAAACTGCGCTCTGTGGTAGATAATGCCCCGTTTCCCATTGCGGTGTATGTGGGTAAGGAAATGCGGGTAGAACTGGCCAACCGGTCTATCATGGACATATGGGGTAAGGGCTATGATGTGATCGGCAGGAATTTTACAGATGTGCTGCCCGAGTTGGGTAGCCAGGAGGTATTCGACCAGATCATCGGCGTATTCAATTCAGGTGTGTCTTACCACACCCGCAGCCAGAGGTTGGACCTCATCGTAAATGGGAAAAACAGGCCCTATTGGTTCAATTACAGTTTTACACCCTTGCTCGATTCGTCAGGCAAGGTATATGGTGTAATGAATACCGGCGTGGATAATACGGACATAGTTTTGGCAAAGCTGAAGGTGGAGGAAAACGAAAAGAATATCCGCAATACCATTCTCAAAGCGCCCGTGGCCATGTGCATTTTAAGAGGGCCGCAACACCTTGTGGAAATTGCCAACGACCGTATGATCGAGTTTTGGGGCACCACTGCGGATAAGGTGATGGATAAACCCATATTCGTGGGCCTGCCTGAAGCAAAGGACCAGGGATTTGAGGAACTGCTGCATAAAGTATACACTACCGGAGAAACTGTTGCGGCCCAGGGTGTCCCCATTAATCTTCCCCGTGGGGAAGAGATAGCGCCACTATACGTCAATTTTGTGTATGAGGCTTTTCGGGAGGCCGATGGCTCTATAAGCGGCATCATATGTGTAGTTGTTGATATTACCGACCAGGTACACGCGCGCCTCAAAATAGAAGAGGTGGTGGCCCGGCGCACAGGTGAGCTGGCGCAGGCCAATACCAACCTGCAGCGCTCTAATAACGAACTGGCGCAGTTTGCCTACATCGCCTCGCACGACCTGCAGGAGCCGGTGCGAAAGGTGAGTACCTTCGCGCAGATGCTGGAGCAAAGCCTGGGCGATGTCAATGAAAAGTCAAAAAGGTATCTTACTAAGATAAATGAGGCATCCGCACGTATGACCACCCTCATCAGGGATGTGCTGTCTTATTCCCAGCTTGCCAAAGAGAAAGAAGCCTTCGTCCCGGTGGACCTACGGCAAGTATTGGAGAGTATACTCGTTGATTTTGAACTGCTGGTAGAGCAGAAGCAGGCCGTTATTACCAGCCACGATCTGCCTGTGATAGAGGCTATACCCCTGCAGATGACACAGTTATTCGGCAACCTTATTTCCAATTCGCTGAAGTATAGCCGTGAGGGTGTGCCGGTGGTGCTGAGTATTACAGCCACCCCGCTAAGTGCCGAAGATATTGAAAAACATGACCTCAATACAAATGCCGGGCCCTTTATCAACATTGAGTTCAGGGACAATGGTATTGGCTTCAAACAGGAATATGCGGAACAGATATTCAACATCTTCCAGCGCCTCCACGGCAAGTCCGACTTCTCAGGTACCGGCATAGGCCTGGCCATGTGCAAGCGCATCATCCAGAACCACCACGGCGAGATATATGCTATAGGCAAAGAAAATGAAGCAATATTCAATGTGATACTGCCGTTGAAGCAAAACTGAGTAGTAACAGGTGGCATAGCTGTATAGTCGGAAATTGTTATTTTTACAGTAACAAAACGCCTACGATATGATTCGATGCCTTTGGTCTATACTCATCGCCTTCCTTTTCTGCACATCTACATTTGCA
>CAIVKT010000094.1 GCA_903906615.1 uncultured Bacteroidota bacterium
GGCATTGGCAGCATTGAAGCGTTCTATGAAATCCTGCGGCAGGTCTTTATTGGCTACCCATGCGGCAAAGATGAAGTCCAGCCCTGTATAGTCTTTCCATGCTGCTGATAGGTCATATACATACTCAAAGTTGTGCAGTTGCTGCAAGGCGCGGTCGCCTATGATCACCCCTGCGTTGGCGCCGTTTATGTAGTCAATAAAATGCTCGGTAGCAGGCCGGTACTCCACGGGTTGCCTCCAGTGGTTTTCCAGCAGCAGCTGTGCCAGCCGCACCGATGTGCGCGATTGGTAATCGAGGTACACCGTTTTTATCTGCTCCATAGGCACCTGGCTGAAGAGCGCTACCGATACTACATTACCATCGGCCCCTATGCCATAGTCGCTGATGATGCGCGCGCCCGGTATGCCGGGCATGGCTGCCACCGGCAGCAACGCCAGGTCTATGCTGCCATCCTGCAGGCTTTTGGCCAGTTGGGCAGGGTAGTTCACCACCAGTTCTATGTCGTTCATCACCTCGCTCCGCTCTATGCCATAGAGCAGTGGCTTCGTATTCAAATAACTTACAGCCGCAACCTTTATCTTCTTACTCAACCTGTTTTTTTTAGCGGGGCAAATATACATATAGCCACAGAGAAAGTCGAAGAGTATATCTTTCACCTTTTCACTAAACATTACTACAACAAGCGGTATCTTTACTATTCTTTTTTATTTACTTGGGGCAATTTGCTAACATTGCCCCGCGATTGGGCGTGTTTTCAGTTTATGTCATCTTCATTTAGGGTCATTCTTATTGCTTGTTTACTACTCTCCCATGGGCTGTTGTTTGCCCAGGCAACGGATACATCGCGCAAAAAGGTGGACACCTCAGCTAACCAGCCGCCCACCACAATAGATATAAAACCGGATACCCCGGCGATAGACACCCTTACCGCTGCACCGCCGCCCGATGCCCTCACCCATTCCGATTACATCATCAACGGCAAGGTAGAGGACCAGAACACGGGCGAGGGCATACCGTTCGCTACGGTCTTTTTCCCGCATACACCCGAGGGCACCGCTGCCGACCTCAATGGCAATTTCCTTATCCATAAGGACAAGCTGCCCTCTGATACCCTGCGCATACAGGCGGTGGGCTACAAGCCGGTAACAAAGCTGCTGCGCAAAGACCGGCACGACTACAACTACATTATAGAACTGGAGCGCGCCAATGCCGCCCTTACCGAGGTGACCATACATGCCGGAGAAGACCCAGCTGTGTTGCTCATGCGCCACATCATAGAGCGCAAGCCTTTTACCAACCCAGACCGCACCGATAATTATAAATATGAGGCTTATAACCGCCTCGAGGCCGATCTGCAACGCCTCACCAAGTCGCAGTTCGAGAAGATACCACTGCTCAAAAGCTATACCTTCGTATTCAATAATCTGGATACTACCTCCGATTCCAAGCCCTACCTGCCGCTTTACCTCACCGAAACACTTTCCGATTACTACTTCCGCCGACAGCCTAAGAAGCAACGGGAGTTTATAAAGGCCAGTATGGTGAAAGGCGTGAACAATGAGAATGTGGTCAAATACCTCGGTTCGCTGTACCAGAATGTGAACGTATATCGCAATTACATACCCGTGTTCGATAAGAAGTTCGTAAGCCCGCTCAATGACAATGCCCTGTTTTACTATAAGTACTCCATTAAGGACACACAGCGCGCCTATGGACACAACATCATCCTGGTGCAATTCACACCGCGCAGGGCAGCAGAGAATTGCTTTACCGGCGATTTTTGGGTGGTAGATAGCGTGTATGCCATACAGCGCATGAGTATGGATGTATCAAAAATGGCTAATATAAACTGGGTAGACAGGGTGAGCCTGTACCAGGAATTTGCCCCGGTAGATAGCTTTTGGTTTTGCATCAAGGATAAGTTCATAGCCAACTTTACAGTATATGGCTCTAATAAACTACCCGGCTTCATAGGGCGAAAAACCACCACCTATCACAATATTGTGATCAATAACGACTCGGTAGAAAAGGTTCTGGAAGACCCGCAATGGAA
>CAIVKT010000095.1 GCA_903906615.1 uncultured Bacteroidota bacterium
CTTGTATAATAGTCCTGCTAAGATCAACCCCACAAAAAAACGTCCCGCAAATGCAGGACGTTCTCTATCTAAAAAACTTAGCTTACTTAATATCCGGGTGTGGGGGGGGAGGGTTCACGTCCGCGCCCGATTTTGATTCGTCTTCATTAGCAGAGCGGTAAGTAACGATGTTCTCATCACCTGCTTCGCCATACTTGAAGATGAAGCGCTGGCGGGCTATGTTGTTCTTTTCGCCCATGTACTCGATCACGGCATTTACATGCTCCCATGAATGCTGCTCCTTGATCTTGCTGCCGCTGCCGCCACCCAGTATCACTGCCTTGCAGTTAGGGTTGGCCTGCATCTGTGCCGCCAGTGTGGCCAGTTGTGCTTCCATCCCTGTGGTTATATGGTTGCCTGCTGTAAAGAGCAGGGTGCCTGCGCCTATGCTGCCACACGCCGCCTTGCTGGTACCCATATCTTTACATGCATCCGGGCAAGGGCATTTGCCTACGCCATCGGCATCTACCGGCTGGCACTCAGTAGGCGTTATCAGCTGCTTGTCTTTATAATCGGGTACGCCATCGCCATCGGTATCCAGCGGGCAGCCGTGCGAGTCTACGGCCACACCTGCCGGTGTTTTGGGGCATTTGTCGAACTGGTCGGTGATGCCGTCGCCGTCTTCATCCGGCAATACGGGGTTGGGCAGTATCATGTGGCGCGGATAGGACAGCTCGCTATACGCATGGTCCAGCGGGTTGATCCAGTACAAAGGCTCTACTGATTTCTTCTTGGTCTTCAGGTTGTAATTCAATCCCAGGGACAGATAGTTGATCGCATCTGATGAGCGGCCTTTTCCCGGAACGCCACCCAGCGATTGCCCGAACGGCGAACCGTCTATGTATGGGTCATTGGATGGGAAGGTGTAGCGTTCTTCGATCTGTATATTTATCTTCTTACTGAATTTGTATTGCATGCCTGCGCCTATGCTTGGCGCAAAGTCCAGTTTTTTGTTGTCTAATATATGCGGGCCGCCGCCATTGTCGGCTGCGGTCTCATAAGTTTTGTCCATTCCGCTTTTCAACTCCTTGCGTATCTTGCTTGCTTTGGCCGAAGGGTCTGTTACTATCTTGCTGAAATCATATGGCGCATAGTTGCCATCGAGCGCGTTGACGCGGGTCTTATAAGCAAACCCACCCAATCCGAAATAACCGAAGAAGGAAATAGAGTTGCGGGCATGATGGAAATTAATGTTGTAGGCATTGAACATAAGGTCCAGCGTAGCCTGCGATGCCTCTGTGCGTGTAGCCCTGTATATGGCATTGGCCCCTGTGCCGCCGGTGTTATAAAAGCCCGGCTTATAACCGAACGTGGTATACGGGGCATCATAGCCAGTAGTAGCTTGCCTGTCCAGGTTTTTGGCTACGCCATATATGTACTCGCCACGCAGGGAGAAGATATACCCCAGCGATTTGCGCACGCTCAGGTCAAGGCCAAAACCGCCGGGTATCAGGCTGGGTACATTGCCCACCACATCAAAAAGCCCCAATCCAAAGCCTACTTCCCACTGGTTGCGGGGCTTGGGTGGGAATATCTCCTGGTGGTCCATATATTTATGAAATTGCTTGGCGCGGAATTTTGGGTAATAAGCTGAGTCGAACGGGTCGTAATTTTTGCCCCTGTAGGTCATATCCCTGTTCGACCATTGCGGTGAAGATGTCTTGCTTGCAGTATCGGCACCGGGTGTTTGTGCGTTGGGCGTGCTTTCCTGCGCAAAAGAAGCCTGCGACAACAAAACCGACAGCCCGGCAACTAATAAATACTTCATTTTATACATAGATCGTGTATTTATGGTCATATTGCTATATTAAACACCTGGGCAAAGGTAATACAGGTGGGTAACAAAAAACAAACCAATGATCAAATAAACAGGTATTTTGCCAATTAATTGTGTGATAAGGACCGTGCCCGTAAAAAAAATATGGCGGTTCGCATTCTTATTTCGACTTTTACATTTTACCCGCAGGCAGCATCAATGGAACTGGTACACAAAGTAATAGGCACAGAGTTAGCGTCGTTCGAAAAAAAGTTCACGGATAGTGTCAAGAGCACTAATCACCTGCTCGACCGTATCATGCGCTTTATTATCAGGCGCAAGGGCAAGCAGATGCGCCCCATGTTCGTTTTTCTTTCGGCCAAAATAGCGGGTGGTATCAATGATACCACATATCGTGCAGCATCCCTCATAGAGCTGCTGCACACGGCCACGCTGGTGCATGATGATGTGGTAGACGACTCTATGAAGCGCCGCAACTTCTTCTCTATCAATGCCCTCTGGAAAAATAAGATAGCCGTGCTGGTGGGCGACTACCTTTTATCAAAGGGCTTGCTGCTCTCTATAGATAATGGCGATTATAAGATACTACAGATCACATCGCGCGCAGTAAAGGAAATGAGCGAGGGCGAACTGCTGCAAATGGAGAAAGCCCGCAAGCTGGATATTGATGAGTCGGTTTATTTCGAGATCATCCGTGCCAAGACGGCTTCCCTGCTTTCCTCGGCCTGCGCTGCCGGGGCATATTCTGCCACCGATGATGAGGCTGTATCAGACCGCTTTCGCCTCTTTGGCGAAAAGGTGGGCATCGCCTTCCAGATAAAGGACGACCTCTTCGATTACGGGCAAGATAACATAGGCAAGCCCACCGGTATAGACATCAAAGAAAAGAAGATGACCCTGCCGCTCATCTACACCCTGCAACATGCCGATAGCGCCACCAAGCGCCGCCTCATATACACGGTAAAGAACAACAGCACCGACAAAGTAAAAGTGAACGAGGTCATCAGTGTAGTGCAAAAATCGGGAGGCATAGAATATGCCCACAAAAAGATGCTGGCCTACAAAGAAGAAGCCCTGCAAATACTGCATACCTATCCCGATACCCCCGCCCGCCAGGCCATGGAAGAGCTCGTTAATTTTGTGATAGACCGGAAGTATTAATTCGACAATTTGGCAATTCTTCAATGTGGTAAATGTGATAAATGTGATCGGAATGTGCCACACAATTATCGGGATGGGATTTGGAATTTGAGTTCTGGAATTTGGATTTTGGGATTTGTTGCCGATAGCTATCGGATGAGAATTGAAAATTGGGATTTGGAATTTGTACCCTGGGATTTGGAATTTGTACCCTGGGATTTGAATCACTTAATCTTTATCTTCAGATCATCCAGCGTTCTCACCGCGCACTCCGGGCAGGTAGCTTTGATGTCGTCAAACTCTACTACGGTGCCGGCGGGTGCGTCTTTTATTTGTTGTAGTATATCCTTCGTCAGGAATATCCCTTTTACGGGTATGGTGGCCCCGCCCTTTGGTGTACTTATCTTGAAGGTGTATTGCTTAATGCTGTAAGGGTAGCTATACAACGAGCCGGGGAAAGCGCTCTTCAGCACCGTTTGTGCCAGCAGGTCTTTGCGCTGTGCCTCCTTGCCGGTTATCTTGCCCACTTGCGCCACCAGCTTGGGTATGCTGTCGCAGGCGAACTCTATCACCTTTATTTGCCGCGATGTCTTTTTATTCAGCACCGCCAGCCTCATTTTCTTTCCTTTTTTGGGGTAGGGCATGGCCAGTACGCTCACGGTATCGCCCTTTATCTCCGGGTTGCCTATGCGCAGGCTTTGGTCCAGGCTTTTCAGTTTTATGTCGGCGGGTTTCAGGCCGCCACCATATACCTGTATCATGTTGTTGCCAAGGGCAAAGAGCACCATCGTGTCTTTGCGGGCGCACCACTTGTTCCATACGTGCAGGCTATCGGTTTGTGCAAAAGTGATTTGCGCAGATGCAAGCAGGAGTATAAAAAATAAAAAACGTTTCATTTCCAATGGTTTCTTAGAGGCTTCTTTTAATCACAATATAGGCAACTACCACCAAAAAAATAACCACCACAATAGCTATCCACGTAAGCTGGTTGGATGGCAGCTTTCTACGCATACGTTTTTTGTGGCGCAGGTTGCTGTGCAGCCTGTGGTTCAGCCTGTTCACCGTTTGGCGGGTCTCTGTGGCTTCCAATGTTTGCAGCCCTTCCAGCGCATCGCTTTCCATGCCCTCATCGGCCATCCA
>CAIVKT010000096.1 GCA_903906615.1 uncultured Bacteroidota bacterium
AACTGGCTTTCCTCGCTGGAATAGAATTGTTGCCCACCCTGCCTTCTGCGCGATTGCTGGCCGAAATCATTAGGGAAGCCCTGGCCCTGCGATTGCCAGTTCTCGCCAAGATCGTCGTATTTTTTTCTTTTTGCGGGATCGCTGAGTACATCATTGGCCTCGTTGATCTCTTTGAATTTTTCTTCGGCTTTTTTATCGCCGGGGTTTTTGTCAGGATGGAACTTTACGGCCAGTTTGCGGTATGCCTTCTTTACCTCATCCTGCGAGGCATTTTTATCTACGCCTAATATTTTGTAATAGTCTTTGTACTCCATAAGTACTATAAAGGTAAAACTTATGCCATCATCTTACTTCAATACCTGGAATGAATTGAAGAAATTGCCCACTTCAGCATTAGTGGGGTAATCTTTTTTAGCGATCACTGTTAAGGAAAACCTTTTGTGATTGGCGATAAACACTTTTACAATGGTGATCACATTGGTCTTTGCCGGGTCGAAAATAAATTCCCTGCCACGGTAGCCGCTCTGCTCTACAGGCTGTGTAGGGATATCTACTTCCTCAGTAAAGTCTTTTTTGCGCAGGTTGATGCAGCTGTCCAGGGTGGCATTCAGGCGTGCTGAATCCGAAGTGTATTGTGCGGGGCAATCGGTATAGCTTATCTGGAACAGCCTGAACTTATTGAGCTCGAAAGTGGCCGGTTTCCACGTTACATAATGTACCACCTGCTTGCCGAACGCGGTCATTTCTGTTCGGTCATATGCTTCGGGCGTAGCAGGCATGAATACGGAGAATGCGCCGTCTTTCGCGGTATACCTGTCCCACTTGCCGGTATTGCTGGAGCAGGAAAAGCAAAACGAAGCGAAAAGGCAGGCTATAATAACATGGATCTTTGAGCGCATATACATCAGTAGTTTTAAAACATCTTGTTGTAAAAAGAATTACCAGGTTTGTTTACCTGGTAATTCAATTCTATAGCATCTTATTTCTTTTTGGCAGCTTCTTTATTCTCCTTGTAGCGCATATCTGGTGTGCCATCTTTTTTCAGCTTGCCTTTTGGCTTTGCAGCTTCTTTGTTCTCTTTGTGGCGCATATCGGGTGTGCCGTCTTTTTTCATTTTACCGGGTTTTGCGGCATCAGCCTTGCCGTCTTTTTTGTCTGTTGGTTTTTTATCCGTAGCCTTTTTGTGTGTGGCGGGCTTGCCTTTGGGCGCTGCATTATCTTGTGCAAATGCGCCTGTGCCCATGATCAATACCGATAAGAGGATGCAAATAAGTTTTTTCATGTGTATGTATTTTGCCCGAAATTATAAAATCAACCTGATAAATTTGTTCAATTAACGCTTTATTAAAGAAATAGCCATCTTATTCCTGCCATTTGCGCACGATGAGTGAGGAATTGGTGCCGCCGAAGCCAAAGGAATTGGACAGGAAATGATCAAAACCGGTATTGAGTGTATCTGTAACAATGTTGAGGCCTTCGGAGTCTTCATCGGGGCTTTCAAAGTT
>CAIVKT010000097.1 GCA_903906615.1 uncultured Bacteroidota bacterium
AAATAATTGTTCCTCTTACTGATTGGAAAGACCGTTATGCCGCAGCACTGTGGATGGTGAAAATATTGCCCGACAAGGAAAATAAACTAGCAAAAGATTCTTCGGCAGATTGTTTTCAGATAAGGTCGGTATCCGAAGAACGCTGTGTGAAAAAGTTGGGTCAGGTGAATATAGACACGATGGGTAAAATAAGAACAGCTATATCTATCGTGCTAAATATTGAGTAAAAATCTTTGGCTTTCTTGGGACTATATTTACTAAAATCAAACGTCTTCTTTTACTTTTATCCGTCAATTCTTCGCTTTATGAAAAAGATACGCTTGCTTTTGCTTGTTTTGTTGGTTAATTCGGCCATCTTCTCCCAAACTACACACCTAAAAACCGAGGATGGTTCGTTTGCTTTTGTTCCGCTGCGGGCAGATATCATCAAAGTTACTTTTAGCCCAAATAACTATATCCACAACGAAAACATTAGTGATGCCGTGGTGTTAAAACCGACCTCTATCCCCTACAAATGTTCGGTGGAGCAAAAGGGTAAATCTATTTTGGTGGATAATACTGTTACCATCACAGGCACGCATCATACCGATAATTACAGGGGCTATTATTTTAAATTAGATACCACTGAAAAGATATATGGTGGGGGCGAGCGGGCGTTGCCGCTAAACAGAAGGGGGTATAAATTGGAGCTATACAATGCGCCGTGGTATGGCTATGGCGAGGGTGCGGACCACCTGAACTATAGCGTGCCGTTTTTTACTTCCTCAAAGGGGTATGCGCTGTTTTTCGACAATCCATCGAGGGGATATGTGGATATTGGCAAGAAAGATTCGTCGGTTTTTGAGTACGGTGCGGCTAGTGGGCAGCTTACTTTTTATATCATTCTGGGCAAAGACTACAAAACTATTTTGCAGAACTATTATAGCCTCACCGGTTCGCAACCCCTGCCGCCACGTTGGGCATTGGGCAACCTTATGAGCCGGTTTGGATATACGAGCGAGGAGAATGTGAAGGATGTATATGGCAAGATGAAGGCAGAAAACATCCCCGTTGATGGTGTTATATTCGATCTGTTTTGGTTTGGCGATAGCATTAAGAACGGTTTGGGCAACCTCGATTGGGTAAACAAAACAAAGTGGCCTAATCCTAAGGGTATGATTGCAGATTTTAGGAAAGACCACGTAAATACCATCCTAGTTACTGAGCCTTTTATTGTAAAAAACACACTGGCATACAATAGCTCAAAGCCTTACCTGGCAACGGATAGCGTTGGAAACCCTTATCAGATTGGCAACTTCTATTTTGGCAACGCTGGACTAGTAGACATCTTTAGAAAAGATGCGAAAGACTGGTTTTGGAAGTATTATAAAAAACAGATGGAGCTAGGTGTAGAGGGTTGGTGGGGCGATTTGGGAGAACCCGAAATGCACCCGACCGATATGTTCCACAACCTAAAAGACTTAGGATTTAATAGACCTTTTGGTGCCGATGAAGTTCACAATGTGTATGGGCATAACTGGACTAAGATGTTGTTTGATAAATACGCAACCGATTATCCCAACAAAAGATTGTTCAGCCTGAATAGAAGCGGGTTTGCTGGCACCCAACGATACAGTATTTTCCCTTGGACGGGCGATGTTAGCCGTAGTTGGAATGGTTTCAGGGCGCAATTGCCCGTTTTGTTGGGTATGAGTATGAGTGGCGTTCCTTACGTGCACAGCGATGCAGGTGGTTTTGCCGGTGGCGAAGGAGACAATGAATT
>CAIVKT010000098.1 GCA_903906615.1 uncultured Bacteroidota bacterium
AACCTGGATGCCGAATACGGGGTAATACTGGATGCGCTGAAACAGGCGAACTATAATAAAAGCAAAGCTGCAAAGCTGCTTAACTTAGACAGAAAAACATTATATAACAAAATGCGCCAGTTCAAGGAATTCAACCTGGACTAGCTTTTATACCAACAGTACGTGAATACAACGACAGACAATCCGGATAACAGCGTTTCATTGTTATTGGATGACGATTTTTTCAAAGAGGCCCCCCATTACAACCCGGGGATGGTGGCGGTAGTGCGTGCTGCCGACCTGAAGATATTTTTCGTCAACAAACAATTTGAGAATTACCTGGGCTACAGCAACAAAGACCTTGCTACTAATGATGTATTCTTTTCAAATATTATAGAACAATACCAGCATGATCACCTCGTAAACCAACTGACCTATTCCAATGATTCGCCCGACTCGCTATCGGGATATGTGATCTATAAGCTAAAAAATAAGGAGGGCAAGAGATCGCCCTACTACCTCTACGCATCCGAGATAAAGAATAATGAGCGCTATGGGCAACTCTATTTCTTCCTGTTGCACCCCGACCTGTCTAAATGGGGAATGCCATTCACTTCCATTGATTCGAAAGAGCTGTTCCTGGAGCAATTCAACAGCGAACACTTTGGCACCTATGAGTGGGTGATAGATATAAACAAGGTACTATGGTCGGTAGGAGTGTACCGGATATACGAGGTTGATGATATAGAAACAAGGATAGACCACACCTTCTTCGATTCCTTCATTCATCCTGCTGATAAAGAACGTGTAGAACGTGCTACTGAGCAGTCTATGCAAAACGGGGAAGACCTGAACATAGAATACAGGATCATCACCGCAAAGAAGAATATCAAGACCATACAGTGCCTTGCCAGGGTAATAAAAACACATGCGAACCAGGCCAGGAAAGTTGCCGGCAGTATACGCGATATTACCGACCAACGCAGCATTGAGAATGACCTGAAGAACAAAGTTGCAGAACTGAACCAGTCCAATAAAGAGCTTGGTGAATTTGCGTATGTAGCCAGCCACGATATGCAGGAGCCACTGCGCAAAATATCTACGTTCAGCGACAGGCTTTCCGAAAAATATAAAGATGTGCTTACCGGTGACGGGCAGATGTACCTTGCCCGCATTATAGCCTCTGCGCAGAACATGCGCACACTTATTGATAACCTGCTTGAATTCTCCAAGATATCCAAAACAGGCCAGCATTTTGACCCTGTGGACCTCAACATCACTTTGCGGCAGGTGATGAATGACCTGGAACTGGTGACAGAAGAAACGGGCACAGTAGTACACTACCCCAAGTTGCCGATCATCAAAGCCGTGTCTTCGCAGATGAAACAGCTCTTCAGCAACCTTATTAGCAATGCTATCAAATTCCATAAAAAAGATGTACCGCCTGTTATTACTATTACCTGCGAAATATTGAAAGATGCGGAGCGATATAAACATGACCTCAACCCCAAAAAGGCCTACTATAAAATTTCAGTATCAGACAATGGGATAGGCTTTGAAGAGGAGTATGCCCAGCGCATATTCCAGGTATTTCAGCGATTGCATGGCAAGTCTGATTATCCCGGCTCGGGCATAGGCCTTTCCATTTGTAAAAAGATACTGGAATACCATCAAGGGACCATCTTCGCCGAAAATATTCCGGGTGTAGGGGCACGGTTTGTATTGATCATACCCGAAGAACAAACCGAAAAACCAGTAACCCTATGAGCCTTCCCTACGCCAATGCCAGAATACTGATCGTAGATGATGATGAGGATGACTTCATTCTTACAGGCGAATACATGCAATCAATTCCCGGCAACACGTTCAAAATAGAATGGTGTAAGAACTATAATGATGCACTCGTACGTCTCAAAAGCGGCGACTACGATATATACTTTGTGGACTATCGCCTTGGCGCAAAATCGGGCGTGGACTTTCTTAAAGAAGCCAATAAATACCAATGTGAAGAACCGATAGTATTACTCACAGGCAAGGGCAATTATGAGGTAGATATAGAAGCCATGCAACTGGGAGCGGTGGACTACCTTGTAAAAACCGAGCTTACAACCGAGAAAATGGAGCGCTGCATCAGGTATGCAATAGAGCGCACCAACACATTAAAAGCCCTGCGCGCAAATGAACGCAAGTACCGGAGCATCTTCGAGAAATCAAAAGATGTGGTGTTTATCGCCGACCACAATCTAAGGTTCATTGACGTGAACGATGCCGCAAAAAGCCTGCTGGGTTACGAAAAAGATGAGATAACCGGCACAGACCTGATAGACCTGATAGAAAAAGAACAGCATAAGCACTTCGTCACAGGGCTGCTCACGCACAACAATGAACTGAACGACTACGAAGTGGTGCTGAACACCAAAGAAGGGGAAAAGAAATACTGTATCCTTACCCTCACGCTTGAGGAAAGAGACAAGGAGAACAGCTATGTACAAGGCATCATTCACGATATCACCAACCTTAAAAAAGTGGAGAAGGCGACCTTGCAGGGCGAGAAACTAGCAGCCGCAGGGAGGCTGGTACGCACTATAGCGCACGAGGTGCGCAACCCGCTCAATAACATTACCCTATCGGTAGAGCAACTGCAACAGGATGTGAAAGACGAGCACCTGCAGCTATACATGAACATTATACAGCGCAACGGCAAGCGCATCAATGACCTTATCGGAGAGTTGCTCAACTCATCGCGCCCATCTGAGAATGTGCTGGAAGAGCATGTGCTGCAAACTATAATGGATGATGTGATATCGGCGGCCATAGACAGGCTTACG
>CAIVKT010000099.1 GCA_903906615.1 uncultured Bacteroidota bacterium
ATATTTAAGGTACAGGAGATCTGCCAACCCGGCTGAGAATGCCATACCCGGCGACCCGAGATAAGCGGGTATGCCCCTATATATGATAACACCATTGTTGCGCTCCACACATTTTTCTACAACTCCACACATTTGCACCGGGCATTTTTTGCAGTATGATTTTACTTTTATGAACTTCAACCTCTTACTGATTATCTAAAAATCATGAGTAAAACGGCACAGTTTTTTTAGGTAGGTAGTGTACATTTTTTATACCATCTAAATCTTAAAAACTATGTCAGAAAACATGAAGAGGCAAGGCAATTCGCGCCAGGACGGCGAGTGGAATGAGCTAACAGATCGCAAGGATAGCTATGGCCAGAACAGTAGCTATAATGAAAACGCTGAAGACAACGAGCGCGGCTGGGGCCAGCAGCAAAATACGGGCGGCAGGAGCAGCTATGGCGCTCAACAGGGCCGTAACTGGGAAGACCAGGAGCGTGGCAATAACGCAGGTTCTTCTTATGGTGGCGGACGTGGCTACCAGGGCCGCAGCTACGACAGCGGGATCCAGTACAACTCCGGCTATGGCGGCAACCAATACGGCGGACAAAATAACCGCGACTGGCAGGACAATGGCAACTGGCAGGGCGCGCAAAGCAACCAGCAATACGGCAGCAACTACGGCAGTGGCGGCAACCGGCGCAACGACCAGTATGGACAGGATGGCTGGCGCGAAGGCAGCAACTATAACCGCGGCGGCCAGTATAGCGGTGGTATGGGGAGCGGCAGCGGCTCGCAATACGCCGGCGGCGCTCAAAGCCGGGGCTACAACCAGCGCGGATCTATGAACGAGAACAGCTATGGACGCGACAATAGCTACGGACAGGGTTCACAATATGGCAGCAGCACAGGCTACGGCACCAACTATGGCGGCCAGCGCTATGGCAGCGCAGGCGACCAGGGCAGTACCAACAGCCAGTCATACGGCGGCTCTTCTTCTTCAGACTGGTCCTCAACCTCGCACAAAGGCAAGGGGCCTAAAGGCTACCAACGCTCCGATGAGCGCATACAGGAAGAGATCAATGACCGCCTCACTGATGATGCCAGCTTAGACGCTTCTGAAATTGAAGTGAGCGTAACAAGCGGAGAAGTGAAGCTGAGCGGTACAGTACAAAGCCGTGATGCGAAACGCCGCGCAGAAGATCTCGCCGAAGCTATCTCGGGTGTATCTAATGTAGAGAACAGCATACGTGTAAAAACAAGCCAATCGCAGGATAAGAACAGCAATAGCAGCAATTCATCTTCTTCCGGCAGCTCCAAATCATCCAACAGCTCTTCCTCCACGCACGAGATGAACGGCCATAATGATAAGAGCAAACGCAGCGGCGCGTTAGCATAAAGAAAAAGAGGACCAAACCTATAAAGTAAAACCCCGGCTCACCCGGGGTTTTATTTTTGGCTTTATTCCACCATCATCTTGATCACATTGTAGCCATCCTTCGAGGCTACCTTTGTGAAGTAGACACCTTTTGCGAGTGCCGGCAACGCAAACTGGCTGCTGTTGAGCCCCTTGCTCACTACCCATTGCTTTGTACTGATGACCTTACCCGTCACATCCAGCACCTGCACCGTAAGCTGTTCATTGAGTTGCGCAGTATAGTCTATACTGAAGCTGCCCTTGTTCGGGTTAGGATAAAGTATGCAATCCATAGGCAGCATATGCTCGCTGGCCACACTTACCGTGCTCACAATATAGCTTATAGCCTGGTAGGCATTGATCTTGCCATGCCCCCAGGTGTTAGTGCCGGTAGCAGGCAGCGCGCCTGTGTACACATCTTTTATAGCTGTGGCGTTAATGATGTTCTTGGCCTCGTCGGGCGTTAGCGCGGGATTTACCTGCAGCATCATACCCACTATGCCGGCCACACAGGGCGATGCCATAGAAGTGCCTGCCAGCATAGCATACTTATGCACCCTGCCACCCACTGCATCAGTATCGGCCTTCACTATTGATGAATAGTTGGTGCCGCCAACGTTGTAAGAAGTATCATAAGAGCTTACCGCCGATGCGAGTGCAAAACCCGGCGCCGTAATATCCGGCTTTATCCGGCCATCTTCTGTGGGGCCAAAGCTGGAGAACGGCGCTATACGGCCATGCGCAGCACCTGGATAATGAAGTGGAACACCACCGATATTGGTAAAGGCGGTTTTGGAAGTATAAGCCCCCACAGTGATCGCGGAGCGGGTACAGCCAATGTCCGATACCGTCATTACCGCATCGCCCGATACTGCCCACGGATAGCCCAGCTTCTTGAAGTAGCCATAGTAGCCCTCGGGCGGCAGCACATAGCCTTCCCACATATTCACGGTGCCGCCGGTAGCCTTCGTGGTCATACATATATTGTCATGTACCCTGCTGCTGATCTTTACAGACGCATGTGGCTTGCCGTTGTATTCGTACAGCACCATAGATAGATTGATCACACAGCTATCATGGTTTGACCCAATAAGGTAAAACGTGCGGCTGGTATCTGAAAGGCAAATGAAGCCTGTAGAATCAATAGCTGCGGTAGTATCGTACAGTTTAAAGTTGATGCAAAATGTCTTGCCCGTATCGCCCCATACATCTACCCAGGTGTTCTGGTTATTACTGTCCAGCAAAGGGGAGAAGGTAACGAAGGTGCTTACTGTGGTATCCGTGGGCGTAAAGGTTTTGCCGAGGTGCACGGTGTCTTCGCCATTGTTGCCTGCCGCGCATACAAATATTTTGCCCGCGCCTGTAAGCGCATCGCACGACTGGTTGAACAACGAATTGCCATCGTGCGGGCCCAGTGTGCTGCCCCAGCTCAGGTTCACCACCGCAGGCTCGCCTATTGATGTTGCGTAGTTGAAGAGGTAATTAGTACCATCTATAATATCCGATTCCCCGGCCACTGTCCATTCTGCTGGGGCAGGCATAATGCCCACCATGGCTATATCGCTCTCAAAAGCCATACCCCTGAATTTGCTGTTGGCATTGCTGCCATAGCCCGAACCTGCCGCTATACCCGTAACATGCGACCCGTGCGACAGTATAGCCGTATCGTAGCCGCGCGCCCTTATGGCATCTGTATCGGTCAGTTCATTGCCGTAGGCAAAGCCTGTGGGCGGCGTGCCGGCTATCTTTTGCGTCCATATCCTTTTTATGCGGTAGGCGCTGTGCGTGGTATCGTACATAGTGGGGTGGCCCAGGTCGAAGCCCGCATCCACAATGCCCACCAGCACATTCTTGCCCGTAACCGTCATAGGCAGGTTGATGCCCTGCTGCGCCGAGTCGGCATGGGTTTGTTTGCGTGCCGAGTCCAGCAGCGGGAACACCGGCTGGTCCAGGTCTATGAAAGTGATGCCGGTGGCAGTGGTAAACGCCACCACATTTTCCAGCGGCACCTGCACCGTCCATACATTGCCTGCGCGGGTACCTACATACACACCCAGCGCGCTCAGCCGCGCCTCGTCCACATCGGGTGCCACCTTTATAAATGCGCTGATGTACGCCTTGCCGTTTATCTTCTTGTACACATAGTCGGGTACACGCGTGGTATAGCTTTTCTGGTCTTTGCACGCCTGCAGGTATTGCCGGGTAAAAGCCGAGAGGTGTGGCTTCTCCACATTATCCTGTGCAGTAGCGGCAGATAACGAGCATACCAATATGATCAAAGTGAGTATTGTCTTCATGTTCATTATGTAAAAATAAATGTTTTTTGGGGGAATGGAAGTATAAAAATTGTTGTCCAAGCATATTGCAGCTATTAAGCTTGATTGGCGATAGCACCGTTGAAATCTCTGCTACTATTAAGCAGGCTGATGTGTAACAAACAAAAGCAGGCAAGCCACATAGCTTGCCTGCTTTGCTAAATAATGATACTTGTGTCACTTCAGCACCGTTATCTTATGCACTTCTTTTATACCGCTGGCATCGCGTATCTGTAAGAAATACATGCCGGGATCAATATGGCTCACGTCTATATCCTTAGTGGTGCCTTGTTGCATGGATATACCTTGCTGCCTCGTTAGTGATCTTCCTGAAACATCGGACAGTGTAATGTCCGTAACGGTTTCTTTTGCTCCGTTATAAGCAATATGCACCACATTGGCAGTGGGGTTTGGAAACACACTGTAAGAACTGATCTGTTTTATAACGGGCGTTTGCAAGATACTATTACTGCGCCTGCCACCTTCTGCCGGTGAGTCAATAGCAATGTTTACAGAATAAGACACGTTCCCATAAACAGTGCTGTCTTGCGTTAACTGCCTGAAATGCACCATCTGGCTTGCCGGTACGTTTACAGGTGTAGAATTAAGCGCAAAAGAAACATCTATGTAGTAACCCATTCCCGTATCCAGCACTATATTATCAAGCTTTAGTGGAGTAGCAGGATCGTACGTGACTGTATTCGAATTAGCATCCTTAGTTGCGTAATTGCCTTGATACCCTCCTGCCGCCCATGCGCTGAACAAGCCACTCTGCATCTGTAGTGATACGGTCATATATTCAGATAGGTTACCTGCAAAATGCTTTTGTATATCCTTATCGGTAAGCATTTGTATACTGAACGTGCCGGGTACAGTACCTGCATTGCTCACATATACACGGTGGGTAACAGTATTCGTGCCCCTATGTCCGAGGTTTACCTCCTCCATATTCCTCGACACAATGTTGTTATTGTTCCTGATATTAGGAGATATGTATGGTAATTCAGTAAATGCCATGCCCAAGCGTGGCTTCAATGGCTCTTCTATTCTTGCAAGGCCACACACATCCATTACAGATGGTGCGCCCGCGTAACGCCTTGGGTTTACAGGATACCAGGGTATAGCAGTTACAAAAGTATCGCCGGGGTGCATAAGAGGGATGCTTACCGGTGCGCCACTTGTTATCTCCAAACCTGCTGGAAGAAAGCCGGTACCTGTGTCGGCTACTTCTGCTGATGTCCAGGAAGAAAGCCAGTGCTCGCCTGTTGATGACAGTGTCCAGTATACGCGCAGCCTTGCGCTGTCTGCTATAGGGTAGTCTGCGCAGCCTACATTGCGCACACGGACATACATATAATTTGGATCGCCACCACTGAAATATTGTACGTCTTCCGCATTGCGGTTGCCATCATTCAGTTGCCTGTTCCAAATGTCCGGACTCAGCCATATATTCCAGTCCCGTGAATCGACCCACCCCGAGGAATCAGGCTCACTGAGCATATCAGTATAAGAATCCCGCATGGCAAGATCATAAGATGAATCTGATCTTAAACTGATGCGCACAATGATGCTGGCTACCTTCTGTATAGTAGAGTTGTCATACACACGCAGGTCGTAATAGGCCAGCCTGTCGCCAGTAGAAGCTATGATGGTAGGATTTGCCGAGCCGAAGTTGTTGAGTGTAGTGTTGTTGCCGGGTAGTGGCAGCCAGTTATAAGTATATGGACCAGTGCCATTATGCAGTATAGGCGATAGTTTCGGCTTCATGCTATCCATAGAGAAGCCAGGGGCGCATATGGTATTCAATCCCACACCTTCTATATAAAAGGTTTGTGTGGCAGGGTCGTTACAATCTAAATTTGCAGCTCCTGTATGGCGGATAGGATCGTTCACTGCTTTCCCGGCATCTAACCTCCCTGCGCCCATACGTGGGGGCGATACCAGGTAGGCATTGTAAGGATTCAAGTACATACTATCATTAGCATTTATTTTCAGCTCGTACTCCAGTTGATATGGACTGAGGCAGGGCTTTGCAGAGAGCATAAGGCCAAGTGTGCCGGCCACCAGAGGGCTGGCATAAGATGTACCCCAGCCGCAGTCGTGGCAATAATAGCGCGCCCAGTTAGTGCTATCTGGGTCAAAGTTGAGGCCACCCACACGTATAGCAGGGGCGCATATATCCACGCGTGGGTTATGCTGAAAATCATCTA
>CAIVKT010000100.1 GCA_903906615.1 uncultured Bacteroidota bacterium
AGGGACGCTTTTAATGCTCACAATAAGAAAGATGATAAATTAGATTCTAATACACCATTAAAAATAAATGAAACAATACGATTCCATAACTTTTGTTTAGGAAAAACGGACCCCAAATTGTCGGAGTGTTCTTAAAAAATGAGTAGTTGGGCGTACCTATATGCCACGATAGTTTAATGTCTGCTGCATTAATTTTTGTTTTATCTTCGGCTAATAAAGCCCACAATAATGGCAAGCGCACTGATAGAAGAAAAAGTAGAACACCTGTTTGCCAAGGCTATAAAAGAACTTGATATTGATCTTCTGCACCGGCTGATAAAACCAATAGGCGAATACGATGCACAGGATGAAAAACTAGAGATCATCCACCTGAGCAAGGAAGCGTACATAGAATGGATAGTAAATAAACGCCGGAAGATAGAGGATATAGATTATTATTTCGATCAATGCTTATTATGCAGTATCGGCAACACGGTAGTTATTTTTAATGATGGTTATTTCCCGCATAAGGTAAAAGAAAATGCAGGACAAAGCAAGGCAGGGCTAATGCTCAATGTCACGGACGGTCAGATCGATACCATAAAATTTTGATACACCTTTTTGAACACAAAAAACATGTACCACTTCGAGGTTCTTGGTGCCCCGATGAAAACATATATGGCAGAACACAACTGTAATGCGCTTGAAGCCGCAGAATATGTTTTAAAAGAAGACCAAGAAAGGCCGTAGTATCAATATTCGAAGTCCGCACTCGTTCCTCAGATGCTCAAATGCCAGACCATACTATATACCCAGAAACTCTTTGAGGGTTTCTTTCTTCACCCTCGTTACTTTACCTTCTTTAGCCTGCTTACGGCTATCGAGCGCCTTTTTTACAAAATCAGGGTTGTAACCCGCACTCTTAGCAACCTCAAATTTGATTTTAAGCGCCTGCATAACAGTTGTTAAGACATTCGCCTGTTCATCCGTTTGAGGATGCACTATAAGCACATCTTGTGTTTTCATAAGATACAAAGATAATGATTAAATGGCAATCAATAAATCCCCGTTGTGCGTGATGTTCCGCAATCATAGTTCAGACAATACCCGGCAAGAAAGTAATAAATAGAGTTATCCACATTTATCGTACTTACTATTTTCCTTCATAAATTTATCCCTCGCAAAACCACCATGGACGTAAACATAGAAGCCAGTTGGAAGGAAGAGTTGAAGGGGGAGTTTGATAAGCCCTATTTCGGGCAGATCGTGTGTTTTTTGAAGGAGGAGAAACAGGCAGGCAAGGTCATTTATCCGCCGGGCAAGCTCATCTTTAATGCCTTTGATAAAACACCATTCGATAAAGTAAAGGTGGTGATCATCGGGCAAGACCCATATCACAATGCAGGGCAGGCACATGGGCTGTCGTTCTCGGTACCCGATGGCGTGGCACCCCCACCCTCGCTGGTCAATATCTTTAAAGAGCTGCAAAGCGACCTGAACATAACCATACACCATACCGGCAACCTGGAGCCATGGACCAGGCAGGGTGTGCTGCTGCTGAATGCCTCGCTTACGGTGGTGGCCAATACGCCCAATTCGCACGCGCAGGCAGGATGGCATACCTTTACCGATGAAGTGATCCGGCATGTGTCGGCAGATAAGGAGCATGTGGTGTTTATGCTGTGGGGCAAGTTTGCGCAAAACAAAGCAGAACTGATAGATAGCAGCAGGCACCTGGTGCTGAAGGCAGCGCATCCGTCACCCTTCTCGGCGCATAGTGGCTTCTTTGGCAGCGGGCATTTCAGCAAAGCCAATCAATGGCTGCAGCAGCAGGGAGAAAAACCGATAGACTGGAGTTTATAACAACAACAAATGAGCATAGTAAAGAACATACTTGGGGCCTTATTCATGATCTACGCATTGGTGGTGTTCTTCATCACTATGCTGGTGGTGTATATCCCTATATGGATCATATCCCTGCTCCGGGAGCCTGCAAGGGCCCGTGCACTGCACCGGGTGTTCCGTATATGGATGGGCGTGTATATGCCGCTTGTCTTCTGCCCTGTGAGCCGCAAGGGTAAGCAGCATTTCAAGAAGGGGCAGCAGTATGTAGTGGTCATCAACCACAACTCGCTGGCCGATATACCCGTATCCTCGCCATGGATACCGGGCCCAAATAAGACACTTGCTAAAATAGAAATGGCCAAGACACCGCTGTTCGGCATGATCTATAAAACAGGGTCTATACTGCTGGACCGTAAGAAGGAAGAAAGCCGCCGCGACAGTTTCTCTAAAATGAACGAAACGCTGAACATGGGCATCCACCTATGCCTGTACCCCGAAGGTACCCGCAACAAGACCGACAAACCTTTACAACCCTTCTTTGATGGCGCATTTGTAACGGCAATACGCACACAAACCCCCATTATGCCGGGCATCATCTTCAACACAGGCAAGATACTGCCGCACGGCAAAAAATTCTGGGCGAGGCCCTGCCCTATCCGCATCCACTTCCTGGAGCCAACGCCAACTGAAGGCCTCTCTTTGAGCGACCTGCCTGCCTTGAAAGAGCGGGTACACTTACAAATGGAAACCTATTACGTAGCTAATAAATAAACCACTCACTATGACCTTCACTATCATCGGCACAGGCAATATCGCATGGTTCTTCAGCTCGCGCATAGTAGCGGCAGGGCATAAATGCAAAGGCGTTTTCGGGCGCAATGCCGATGCTGTAAAGAAGCTGGCCGAGGGCCTGCTGGTAGAAAAGTACGGCAGCATAGGCGATGCCAATAATGTAAAGGCCGATGTTTGTTTCCTGGCGGTATCTGATGCCGCAATAGCAGATGTGGCCGCACAGTTATCTTTTGAAAAGACGGTGCTGGTGCATACCGCAGGCGCTATGAGCATAGACAGCATTGCAGCCGCAGCACAAGACCGCGCCGTGCTGTGGCCGGTATATTCCATACTGCGCCACAACGCGCCCAACCACCGCAACATACCCACCGCATGGGAAGCATCATCCCCAATTGCCAAGCGCTATGTGCTGGAGATGGCCCACGCCATCACCGATGTGCTGTTTGAAGCGCAGTATGAGCAGCGCAAGTGGCTGCACCTGTCCGCAGTTATCGGCAACAATTTCATCAATCACCTGATGGCTATTTGCGAAAAGATATGCGCAGAGAATAACCTACCCTTCTCTACAATCATGCCTATCATCACCCAAACATTCGACCGCATAAAGACCGCGTCGCCACAAACCACACAGACGGGGCCGGCCATACGGCATGATGAGAATACGATACAGCAGCAGGTCAATTTATTAAGTAACCATGTGGAGTGGCGACATATCTATGAGGCGATCACGGCTTCGATAGAGCGTAGATAGTAGATAGTAGATAGTAGATAGTAGATAGTAGATAGTAGATAGTAGATAGTAGAAAGCTGTGGTGTATTCGCGAGTGCTACCACCCCTGACCAAAGAAGCTAAAGCTTTTTGATCGTCCCCTCCTTGGCAGGCGGGGAGTTTACTCAATTCGCATTCACAGCTTAGCTATAGGGGATTTGCTCAAACCGGCAAATCCCAGTCGCCATTAAGTTTGAGGACTTTTTCGATCACATCGCGTACGCAGCCGTGGCCGCCGTTTTGGGGGGATATGTATTGCACATACTGGCGCACTTCGCTTACTGCATCATTGGGGCAGCAAGGGAGGCCACAGAGCTGCATGGCCGTGAGGTCGGGAATGTCATCGCCCATGTACAGGATGGTGTGGTGGGCAGTTTGTGTGGCGGCTTTTATATCTTCGAGATGCACTTCGCGCAGACCCAGTTGGTCCACATACAGGCGCATGGCTTCGATTCGCTCTGTGGTATGCAACCATACCTTGTAGCCCTTCTTTATAGCCTGCTGCATGGCGTATTTGTCGCGGGCATGCAGGGTGCGCAGTTGCAGGCCCTCGTTGGTTATATGAAGGCTGCCATCAGTAAGTACGCCATCCACATCAAAGATGAAGGTGCGGATGGGTGCAAAAAGCTCCAGTAGGTTCATCTGCGGAGGGATTAGTCCTGGTTATCGCGCCATTCGTATACCCAGCCGGATTG
>CAIVKT010000101.1 GCA_903906615.1 uncultured Bacteroidota bacterium
CGGCATGTCCGGTCCCTGTAGAAACCGGCAAGCCATTAACCGTCCAATGATATACAGGTGCATACCCGCCGAAGCCGGTCACCGCATTCAGTGTCACCTGCTGATCTGTTGTTGAAGACAATGTGCCCCTCACTGTGAATGCGCCCCTGTTTGGGTTTGGCACTACCGTGAAGTCACCTGCGCCTGTGCTGATCTGCTGCACACCAACAGTGCTTACGTCCACATACACCCACTCGTAAGAGGTTATCTTACAAATGCCATTGCTGGTTACCATGCAGGTCAGCGAGTCTTCCCTGTTGGTACTAAAGGTACTGCTGGTGTATACATTGGTAGTAGCAGCCGGTATAGGGTAGCCATTCTTGTACCATTGATAGGTCGGGTTTACCGCATTGGTTACCGATGCCGTGAATGTGGCGCTCTCGCCGGGGCTTACTACTGTGCCGGGGTTGGCGGAGATCGTTACCACAGGCATGGCGGCCGTATCCACCTGCATACGCAGTGTGTTAGAATCATCATCTGCAAGGCGGCAATCATAGTTACTCTTCATCACCACATATACTTCATCTCCATTGGCTGGTACATAAGTGTATAAACCTGCGGCATGTCCGGTCCCTGTAGAAACCGGCAAGCCATTAACCGTCCAATGATATACAGGTGCATACCCGCCGAAGCCGGTCACCGCATTCAGTGTCACCTCTGTACCCTTACATACGGTATCATTAGGCGTTGCGCTGATGTTCACTGTAGGATAAGCGTATGGTGTCACCGTCATGGTCACCAGGTTGCTGGTTACTGATGATGGCGAAGGACAGGTTGCATTACTCAGCATATTTGCTGTAACCCTGTCGCCATTTGCAGGAACAAAAGCATAAGTGCTGCCGGAGCCTACGCCCACACCATTCACATTCCAGTTATAAACGGGTGATGTGCCGCCATTAATAGGCGTTGGTGTGAACAGGGCCGATGTGCCTGCACAAACCGTATCCTTTGGCGTGCTGATGGTTACCGATGGTGTCACCGTAGGTATGATCGTAACTGTAGCCGTGCCATTCATATCTACTTTGCAGCCTGTGGCTGTGCTGATGGCGACTGCATGATACGTGCCTGCAATTGTTTGCAGCCCGAAAGGCAACACACCACCTGAGCCAAGGAATGTGCCTACAGCAGTAGATCCGTGATACAACAAGTAGTTGGTGCCTGTGCTTGACCCATCGAGGCCAATAGGTACTCCTGAGCCATCCGCACAATAGCTGCCACCGCCGGTTATGTTATAGATATCAGGCAAAGGCTGCACATAGATCGTTTTGATCTGGTAGCAACCGCCGGGGTAAATGGTGTATATGATGGCGCAACTGCCCAGGCTCACACCGGTCACTTCGCCCGTTGTACCGTCTACTGTAGCTACTGCGTTGTTAGTGCTTACCCATGTGCCGCCACCTATTGCATCACCGAATGGCACCGTGGTGCCGAGGCACACATTTGGCGATCCTGTTATCGGTGTAGGCTGTGGGTTTACGGTTATAGGATAAGTTACGTTGCAGCCATAGCTGTTGGTGTACACCACATTGGTACTACCGCCGGGGTTCAGGCCGGTAAGGTCGCCGCCCGATGTGATGGTGGCAATAGCAGTAGACCCTGTACTCCAGGTAGCGGCTGTAGCGCTGCTATAGGTAACTGTAGAAAGTGCGCAAAGCGAGTTTGGCCCGCTGATCGGTGCGGGTATCGGGTTCACGGTCACAGTTATTGTTTTGGTGCAGCCGCTGCCGAGCGAATAGGTAATATCCACTGTAGCCTGTGCGGGGTTGCCGGTGATCACAGCAGTAACCAATCCGCTGGACGCATCTACACCGGCTATGGTATAATCTGCCGATGTCCATGTACCGCCGGTTATGCCGTCACTTAATGGTGTGCTTTGTCCCTGGCAAACAACAGGCAGCCCGCCGATTGCTGTTGGCTGCGGGTTCACAGTTACTACCAGGTTGGTGGTACAGCCTGTTGGTGGTGTGTATACGATGGTGGCAGTGCCGAGGCTCACGCCTGTTACTACGCCCCCTGCATCAACCGAGCCTACCGCTGGGCGTGTACTGCTCCAGGTGCCGCCGGTTGTGGCATCAGCCAGCGAGGTAGTGCTGCCGATACATATCTGCGGGTTGCCAGTTATAGCATCAGTTGGTGCATTTACCGTGATCGTAGTAGTAGCAAAGCAGCCGGTAGGCAAAGTATAAGTAAGCGTTGCCGACACAGGCGCAATGCCGGTGAGCAAGCCACTCGATGAGCCTATGGTAACAACGGTTATATCGCTGCTGCTCCAGGTGCCGCCACCGGTCTCAAATAAAGTGACTGTTTGGCCGGGGCAAATAGCTGATGGCGATGAGATAGCTGAAGGTAGCGGGTTCACAGTAAATCCATGAGTTACCGGGCAACCGGAAAGCGGCGTAAAGGAAATGGTGGCCGGGCCATAGGCATATCCTGTCACATCGCCGGAGCCGTCGACGGTAGCAATGGTAGGATTGCTGCTGCCCCATGTGCCGGGCGCAGAGGCATCGGCAAGTGTTACTGTGCCGCCCTGGCATACCGTGAAGGTACCGGTTATAGGCGCAGGCAATGAATCTACGTTAATATTGGTAGTGGTATAGCAACCTGTAGGCAATGTATAAGTGATCGTGGCTGCGCCTATAGCCACACCTGTCACCACGCCGCTCACCGAGCCTATGGTGGCATCTGCCGGTGTGCTGCTTGCCCATGTGCCGCCGCCGCCATCAGTAAGTGTTACCGACTGGCCTATACATACCGCAGCAGGGCCTGCAATGGCCGATGGCAGTGGTTCTATGATCACCGTTTTGTTTACAGGACAAGCGGTTATTGGCGCTGCATAAGTAATGATTACCGGTGTAGCGGCAGTAACAATGCCTGCAGTTACCACACCTGATGAGGTAATGGGCGCTATGGTACTGCTGCTGCTCCATGTACCACCCGATGTGGCGCTGGTATATCCTGCTATGTTGCCGGAGCATATGGTAGACGGGCCTGCAATGGCAGCCGGTATCGCATTTACGGTGATTATTTTTGTGGCCGTGCAGCCCGTGGGCAGGTCGTAGCTGATGGTTACTGTGCCGGCACCTCTACCGGTCACTTCGCCTGCTGCGCTTACAGTGGCTTTAGTTACATCACTACTGCTCCAGTCGCCGCCTATGGTAGTATCGTACAATAACATAGATTGGCCAACGCATACCGATGACGGCCCTGTAACAGGCGATAAAGGATCAACGACCACAGGTGCAAATGCGAAGCAGCCTGCCGCGCCGTAAGTAACTAATACTGTACCCGATGAAATACCGGTAAAGACACCACCCGAGTTGATTGTGCCGATGGCAGCGTCTGCGCTGCTCCATGCACCGCCTCTCGATGTATCTGTAAGTGTAATAGGCTGGCCCACACAAGCCCTTGAAGGAACTGTAATAGGCGCAGGCGCGGCGATCACACCAAACGGAAAGGTAACTGCGCAGCCGCCTAATGAATAACCAATGATAACGCTGCCTGTAGCGCTGCCGCTAACTACACCCGTAGCCGACCCAATCGGCGCTATTGCACTGTTGCTGCTGCTCCAGGTGCCGCCTGATGTGGCATCGTTAAGCACCGCGCTGCCGCCCACACAAATACTTGACGGGCCGCTAACAGGTGCAGGGCTTACATTAACGGTAACGGGCGCTGTGGTGGTGCAGCCATATACAGATGTGTAGGTGATGATGGTACTACCTGTGGCCAGGCCGGTAAAATGGCCTGCCGCATCAATAGTGCCTGTGGCCGGTACGCTGCTGCTCCAGGTGCCGGGGGTAGTGGCATCGGCAAGGGTGATGCCCGATCCCTGGCATACATGCGATGGGCCTGATATATTTGCAGGGAAAGGATAGACCGTAACCAGCAAGGTGACAGAACAACCCGCAACTGAATAAGTAACAGTGGCAACTGTAGCAGTAGTTACAGCGCCGCCGGTAAGTGTTGCCGTGCTGCCCGCACCCGAAATGGTTGCCGGGCCGGATACACTCCATGAGCCGCCTGCTGTGGCATCACCTAATACTATGCTTGATCCACGGCATACCTGTACTGGGCCACTGATGGCAGCGGGTATCTGGTTCACAGTGATGGTTAAGAATACAGGGCAGCCCTGTGTATAAGTGAGGGTATCTACCCCATAAAGCGTAGATGATGCGGTAACAAAACCGGATAGCGCGCCAATGCTGGCCAATGCAGGATCAGAAGAGGTCCATGCGCCGCCGGCTGTGCGGTCGGTTTCAGTAGTAGTAGTTCCCTGGCACAGCGCAGTAGCGCCCACGATAGGCGCGGGGCTTGGATTGATAGTAATGGTGGAATGAACAGTGCATCCTGTTCCTAATGAGTACGTTATGGAATCAACACCCGAGGCGCTTGATGAAGCTGTGAACACACCCGTAGTGAAGCCTATGCTGCCATATGTGGCAGGCGATGAGGTCCAGGAGCCACCTGCTATCACATCAGATAAAGTATCGCTAAGGCCCTCGCATACTACAGTCCTGCCGAGGATGGCCGACGGCGATGGGCTTACAGTAACAGTAACGCTGGCGCTGCAACCCGCTGCCACATAAGTGATCACAGTAGTGCTGCCGGACAGATGCCCGGTAACGGTACCTATGCCGCCCGCAGAGCCTACAACAGAGGCCACAGCCGGCGAACTGCTGCTCCAGGTGCCGCCTGTTACAGAGGCTACCTCGGTGATGATAGAGCCCACACACACAGCCGTAGGGCCGCTGATCACGGGTGTTGGTGTTACGGTTATGGTGGCAGTGCCGCCCATAGTGCGGGTGCAGCCGGTGGTAGGGTTGGTAGCCACTATAGTATAGGTGCCGCCGGTAGTGAAGGGGCCCAGGCATATGGGGCCACCTGTGCCGGGCACTACAGGCCCGTAAGCCGTAGCGCCTATATACGCCTGGTAGTTGATACCTGCTGTAGAGCCACTAAGGCAAATGGTAAGGCCCGTACCTCCCGAGCAATAGCTGCCCGTGCCGGAGGTGATGGTAAAGGACGGAGGTAGTGGGTTGATGGATATAACTGCACTGCCGCTCATAGCGCTGCTGCAACCCGTAGCAGGCGTAGTACCCACAACCGTATAAGTACCTGCGGTAGTGAAGGTGCCGAATGAAAGCGCAGCGCCCGTGCCCACAATAGCCGTACCTACAAGTGCGCCGCCATTATACAACTGGTAGTTGGTGCCTGTGGAAGAGCCGCTCAGACCGATGGCAACACCTGTGCCGCCTGCGCAATAAGCGCCCCCCCCCTGTTACTGTATATGTTGCAGGCAGCGGGTTCACGGTTACGTTAACCGAACGAGAGCAACCTGTAGGCAGTACAAATATGATGGCCGATGTGCCGGGCGATATACCGCTCACAATGCCTGATGAAGAACCAACAGTGGCAACAGCAGGGGTGCCGCTGCTCCAGGTGCCGGCGCCATCGGTAAGTGTGGTAGTAGCGCCCACGCATACGTGCAGTGTGCCGCCTATGAGGCCGGGCAGTGGGTTCACAGTTACAGGTATGGTAGCCACGCAGCCGATGCCTACAGAATAAGTAACTATGGCCACGCCTGTGGAGGTGCCGGAGAATATGCCTGTGCTGCCCACCGTGCCATAAGGGGATGAGGCAGACCAGCCGCCGCCGCCGGTGGCATCGCTGAGTGTGGTAGTGCTGCCGACACATACGGCCGGTGTGCCGGTAATGGGCAACGGAGTAGAATTGACAGTAACCACCGTAGTGATGTAACAGCCGGTGCTGCTTGCGGTGTAAGTAATAGTTGCTGTGCCTGCCGAAACGCCGGTCAGCAAACCGGTGGTATAGCCAACGCCTGCTGTGCCGGAGGCACTACTGAGCCAGGTGCCGGGCGTAGTGGCATCGGCAAGGGTGGCGCTGGAGCCTACGCACAGGCTCATAGTGCCGGTGATGGCCGCTGGCAAGGGGTTCACCAATATAGAGGTAGATACATAGCAGCCCGTAGGCAGTATGTAATCAATAGTTGCAGTACCTGTGGCCACACCGCTAACCACGCCTGTGGAAGAACCCACACTGGCTATAGTAGCATCACTGCTCACCCAGTAGCCGCCTGCGGTGCCATCGGTTAGTGTGGTCGTAGCGCCTATACATACGCTGCCTGCGCCGGTTATAGAACCGGGCAGCGGGTTCACTGTAAATGATTCGGCTATAGAGCAACTGCTCGTAAGGCCCGTATAAGATATGGTGGCTACGCCAAGGGATATACCATCTACCTCGCCGGTAGTGGGGTTTACATTGGCTATGGAATAATCGCTGCTGGTCCAGTAGCCGGAGGAGGTATCAGAAAGTATAACACTGCCACCGATACACACATAGGGTGTGCCGGTAATAGGCCCCGGCTGTGGCGACACCACCACCACCAGCGATGCGGTGCAACCCGTGGACAATGTATAATTGATAGTAACAGTTCCTGCGCTCACACCGGTAACGATGCCGCTTACTGCGCCTACTGTGGCCTTGGTAACATCGCTGCTGGTAAAGCCGCCACCGGCGGGATAACCTACCAGCGGATCAGCAGAGCCTGCGCATACCGAGCCTACGCCTGTGATCACCGGAAGGCCATTTACAGTAACCGTTTTAAGGGCATAGCAGCCGCCGGGCATGGTATAGGTAATAACAGCCACACCTGCGCTCAGGCCCGTCACCGCGCCGGTAGAACCAACAACGCTCACATAGCCTGTGTAGCCACTGCTCCATGTGCCGCCCGCTGTGGGGTCAGTATAGGTGTTGGTGGAACCAACGCATAACGTAGAAGGACCAACCACCGCAGACGGTGAAGGATTGACCGTGACCGGCGCAGTGGCATAGCAACTGCCGAGGAAGTAAGTAATATTAGCTACGCCCGAAGCCACACCCGACACCACACCCGTAGTAGGCCCTACTGTAGCCGTGGTAATGGGCGTACTCACCCATGCACCGCCGGAAGGGCTGCTGGACAAGGCCGTAGTGGCCCCCACGCACACATTGAAGATGCCGGATAAGGGCGATGGCGTAGTATTGACCGTGACGACGGCCGTAGCTTTGCACGCGCCCGCAGGCACTGTATAAGTAATAGTAGACGTACCCGGCGACTCGCCCGTGACGATGCCTGTACCCGACCCAATTATGGCTATAGAAGTAGTGCCGCTGCTCCAATGCCCACCCGAAGTGGCATCTGATAACGGGGTGGTAGAACCCGCGCACACATTGAGTGTGCCGGTAATAGCAGATGGTGGGGAGAAAAGATACAGCTCTATAGCCGCACTGGTAGAGCTAAGGCCACTCACCGTGCACGTCATAGTGCAGCGGTAGTATACATTGGTGGTTACGGTAGCGAGATAAGTATCTGCCGTAGCGCCCGGCACATCTGTCCATGTAGAGCCGGTAGGTGATGTTTGCCAATCGTAGGTAATTCCATTACCTATTGTTCCTGTAGGCAGAGAAAGAACAGAAGTATAACTACTACAGCCTGAATCAACTGTCGCCGCTATTGTCCCGGTACTAGGAGTGCCTGAACATTGAGGATTCCACCTATAAACCTGATTAGTAGCAGGTTGGCCGGTAAGCGACCGACTTTCAGTAGTCATACTTGGGGTAGGAGAAGTTCCGGTTCCATTCAATGACCAGTATATCTGTGTTCCGGTAACCGGGGATGCACCGCTTCCTCCGGTTAGGCCAATTGCACATCCAGAGCTATAAGAACCGGTCGAAATAAAATTATATACAAAGTCGATCACGTTGGTGCTTTCATACAAAATTAGTTGAACACCTTCATGAGGAGTAGAACTTGAATAAAAGCCAGCATTATCCCATTGGACGGTAAAAGTTCGATTAGGTGCAGTGCCACTTGTTTTATAGCTGATTTGAGATCCTGACGAATAATATAAATCAGTCCAGTATGCGGCAATAATGGGACGTGGTAAGTTGTAACCTAAACTATTTGATAGATCATTTATCCACGATGCAGTCGACGGAATTGTTTGCCCTAAAACAACCCATCCATTCCAATCAATTGAAAGCGTAGTGTATGTAGTGCCACAATAAACAAAGCTAAATCCAATTCCTATACTATTGCTATACGCATCATCCACCGTTGTACCACCGCTTATTGACGCGGTAGTGGCACCGGTTAATGAAGTATAAGTTCCTGAAAATGCAGAAAAACTGTAAGTACTTAATGCCTGACTAAAGCATGTGAAGCTAAATAAGGTCGCTAAAATGAGTAAGTAAATTCTTTTCATTGCGGGTTGTTTAATAGTTGAGAGGTAGAGTTCATATTTATGTATCGTAAAGTTAATAAAAAAGTAAGAAATTACAATAGAGATTATTTATAAAAACAGTATCGTGACGGTTTTCTGTACTTCTCACGCTTTTTGTCACCCCGAGGCACGAGGGGTCTATACACACGTACGCAACAATGTAGGTATGTTTGTACAAACGTGAGTATCTGCGCGTGCAGATCCCTCGTACCTCGGGACAACAAAGTGAAAATCATCATAATGTATGTCCACGTAGCGTCTCCGCCCTTCGCGGGACTCTCCGGTTCGCGCAGGTCCCGAACGGATCGTTCATCCGGCGGGAATTGAGCTATTGAGTCCCGATAGCTATCGGGAAGCCATTAAAAAATCTATCTTTGCACCCGCTCAATGACCCCCAAAAGAATCATTCTTACGGTTACCAACGACCTCAATTACGACCAGCGCATGATCCGTATCTGCACCTCGCTGGCCGGCGCAGGCTATGAGGTTACGCTGGTGGGGTTCAAAAAGAAGAGCAGCAATCCGCTGTTGCAGCAACCCTACAAGCAGGTAAGGCTCCCCATCATTGCAGACCAGGGCAAGATCATGTTCTTTCATTACTGGCTCGGCCTGTTCTTTTTCCTGCTCTTTCGCCGTGCCGATGCCGTTTGCGCCATAGACCTCGATACCATATTGCCCGTATACTACGCTACCCGCCTCAGCGGCAAAAAAAGGCTGTACGATGCCCACGAGATATTCACCGACCTCAAAGAGGTCATCAGCCGCCCGGCAGTGCATAAAATGTGGCTGTGGATCGGTAACCACACGGTGCCGCACTTCCCCACAGGCTATACCATTGGTGATTGCTATGCGGATGAATTGAAAAAAAGATATGGCGTGCGCTATGGCGTGGTACGCAATGCCACGGTGTTGCAGCCACTTGTTATACCGCCGAAGAAAGAGCGCATCATCCTGTACCAGGGCTGGGTAAATGTGGGCCGCTGTTTCGAGCAGCTGATACCCGCCATGCAGCAGGTGGATGCAAAGCTCATCATCTGCGGCGAAGGCAATTTTTATACTGAAGCCGTTGCGCTGGCAAAAGAGCTGCACCTGGAGGATAAGGTGATCTTCAAAGGCTACATACCACCCGCACAGCTCAAAGCCTTTACCATAGGGGCCTACATAGGCATCACGCTGTTCGAGGACACCAGCCTCAGCAACCGGCTGTCGCTCGCCAACCGCTTTTTTGATTATATGCACAATGGCGTGCCGCAGCTCTGCAACCAATTTGCCGAGTACGAAAAAGTGAATGCGGAGTATGAGATAGCCACGCTCATCAATGAGCTTACGCCGCATGCCATAGTGGGCGCGCTCAATAAATTACTGAATGACGATACCTACTATCAACGGCTGCAAAACAATTGCCTTGCCGCCCGCGAAAAATATTGCTGGCAACAGGAGGAGAAAACATTATTAGGGATATACAGTGAATTGCTGGACACAAAAAAATAAATGCAGGAACAGGAAACACAAATAAAAATTCCCTCGTTCTATCTTTACTTATACAGTGTGCAGATTTGACAACTTTTTAAAAGTTGTCAAATCTGGCCCAAACA
>CAIVKT010000102.1 GCA_903906615.1 uncultured Bacteroidota bacterium
ACACTGCTGAATGCCGATAAAATATATGCCGACTTCTACCAGAAACCAGAGAAAGAAGCGCAACAACTGGAGCAGCAGATGTATGAAGGTAACAGGGAATTTTTCCTGCATAAAACCAATGAGTACGAGGTGCTACACCTGCTGTCGTCCAGGAAATACCCCGGGCTGTACCTTGATAGTAAACGGATCAATGCCACCAATCCCGGCCTCGAAGACCTCTTTCTTTTATCTGACATCAGGCGGCTGGAGCGTAGCCTGCGCGATGACCCGTACGACCTGTTCATAGAGCCCTACAACCTGGGACATATGCCCTACCTCAACCGCTCGCTCGCCATCATAGGCGCCACCTACGAATACACCGATGTGCATGAGACCATGTACCAACTGCAAAAAAGGAAGACCCCTATACCCGCGCAAACTTTTTTCGCCGGTACAAACGCCGATGTCTTTCACCGGAAATATACCGATGACACTGCAGGTGTCGAGATGCGTATACAGGATGGGCTTGGCGTGGGGGCGGTTACGCTGAAAAGTGAATTTTCGGTGCAGGTATTGTTCTATCCCGGTGTGCAGATGTTCCCTTATGCTACCATCATTGGCAATAATGCAGACAATAACGGTTTTGTGCTGAGCAAGGTATTGTATTCGCCTAATTATCTATTTGCGGTGAATGGCAAGAGCGTTACTTTCTCAGTTCCATTCTATCAATGGGAGTATTGCGTCATCAATGTATTTGCCGATCACTTAGATGTGTACCAGAATGGCAACCTTGTATCTTCCTTCCCCATCGCAGGACCAATACAACAGAGCGCCGGCCCGCTGTGCATAGGCAACCTCGGTGATATGCACTACTTCATTGGCCCCATTGCAGAGGTGGGTGTTGCTAATAAGGTAATGGATAAAGAAGCTATTCAGCAAACGTGGGCAAGGATAGCGCAGGGTGTTAAGAATTGATCAATTATGCAGCGCGGTATGCGGCATTTGAAATGTTTCTTTCTAGTGCGAGAAACCTATTGGTGTTAGCCTGATCTTTAATTTTATTGTAAACAGCAAGAAAAGCAGTATAAAGAGCAGAATCTTCTTTTGCACGAACAATCACTTCATCATGTACAGACCCTACTTTGTCAATAGTGTAAAGATTGATGCAGTCGCTGTTATCCTTATCTAAGTATTTGCAAATAGAAAGGCCATTATCAAGAAACATAAAACATACATCGCCTGCTGCTTTTACCCACTTTTCAGGGTAATCAGCGAGTAGCTTTTGATACATTTTGATTAATATTTCTTCTGGTTTATTCATTTAGATTTGCATATTGCTATTGCTACCCCAAAGATAGTTCTTATTTCATCTAAATTCGTAAAAAAATCTTCAAAAGCGGGAGTATTTCCGGCATTAATTAACGCTTTATTGAGCAATCTTTGATTGCTGGTAAGTAATTGAATTTGATTACTAATGCTATTTGAATGTTCTTGCGGGCATATTTCATTACAAGTAATCAACATTTCTTTTATCTCACCTATTCTGCCATCAACTTCTATATATTTTCCCTGCTGAATTAATGTTTTGACCTCTGTTATATCTTTTATACATCTGCTTAAAACTACAAGATTTGTGGAATTATTGACGTGATTGATAGCAGCATCTGTCGCAATCTGTAATGCCTTTTGTCGGTTTTGCAATCTAACGATTTGTCCAATAGTGATAGCAAAACCAAGTAACGTGACTAAAAAGCCAAGATCATCAAAGTATGCAGGAAACCAAGTCATTAAAGTGTATGTTATTAGGAACAGATCAAGACAAATATAACATCGTTTTTGTGAAATTACAATATGAATTGCTATTGTTACTCCGGCTCAGTAACAAACAGCTCACCGGCTATGCGGTCGGCAAACAGCTTGCCTGCATTGGTGAGCATCAGCTTGCGGCCATCCTGTAGCACCCATTTCTTCTCC
>CAIVKT010000103.1 GCA_903906615.1 uncultured Bacteroidota bacterium
ATCTATTGCATTATATTTTGTTGTACTTTCGCAAAGTAAAAAACAAAAAACGCCCACAAATATTTCTGGCACACTATTTGCTGCTATGTGTCTGAATAATAGATGTTTGTGATGAGTGACAATAAAAAATCAATGAGAAAATACCTTCTGCCCATTTTTGCGATTGCTATAACCGGCCTTATTGGGTCCTGTACTAAAAGCTATTCCCCTACAACAGGGCCTTACCAGAATTTGCAAATCGCGTTGCAAACAATAACCACTGCAGAAAAAACCACTACCATAAATGCTACCACAGGAGGTACGTTTTATGGCAACAGCGGCACCCGTTATGTTATACCGAAGAATGACTTCCAAACATCGAGCGGTACCGCAGTGACTGGTGATGTAACTATACTTACCGCTGAATTTCTGAGCAAGATCGATATGATATTTTCCGGCATTATTCCCTATAGCCTTTTGGGTAACCTGGCAACTGCGGGTGAGATATATATACTGCCTACCCAAAATCTTTCTTCACTTAACTTTACCTCGGATACTCGGTATCAGGCAATTATGCCGCAGCAAAATTCAGTTTACAAACTGGACAGCTTGTCGCTTTTTTATGGCAGGCAAGATCCTGTTTCGCAAACGGTTTCATGGCTGTCTAATCCATCCCAACCCGGAAGTGTCGCAGTAACAAGCGGCGATTCTGTAACGATCAATGGCTCTGCTACGGGATTTGTATCAGCAGGCGAGTTTATCGATGTTAGCAACTCCCAGTACCCGACATTTACGGTTACACCCTCTGTCACAGGGGCTAAAATCACCGACACCGTTGCGGCGTTTGTAGTTTACGACGGCTATAACAGTATTTGGCTGATGCAGAATGTAAATGAAGCCAACCACGTTTTCACTGAAAGCAAGGTGCGCCCTATTCCTTTTCACCTGGTGCTGATGACCGTTATCAATGGTTATTTTTATGGCGGTATAGTTGCTGTGCCCCAGGTTAGCAACGGCGCTAACTACACCGTAAATATGATACAAATAGCGCCATCTGATTTCAGGACCATGGTGGGCAATCTACCATAGTCCCTTCAACTCTTTTATACCAGCCCTGCTTATTGCGGGGCTTTTTTTATGGCCAACTACGGATAGTATGGTCACTTGCCTGACTTCTTGCTCGCTTTTGCGCGGCTGTTAAAATCAAGCGCAAGCTTTATCCAGTAAGTAAGTTGCTTTTTTGTTTTCAGCTCATCTTCGTGTACGTACAAAAAGCCCTTCATTACCTTTCCGCCATGTATCATTTCACGGCAGCCGTTCTGTTCTATGGCCGTATCGTGCAGATCGGGGTCTATGCGGCACATCATCTCATCACCGCCAATGCTCACGCACATTTTACCATTGACCATGAAGGTGATGCCACGAAACATCTTCTTCTCCTCCACATCCGTTAAATGTGCAAGACCTTCACGTATCCTGCCTGCGAGCAATTCGTTGTAAGCCATAAAAGGATTGTTTTAGGTAGCGGTCATTTACTATCACCTGCTTTATCATCAGCGGAAGCTTTGCTGTCGCTCTTACCATCCTTGTCCATTTTACTAATGATGGGCGAGTTATGCCTTTTCACATGCTTTAGCTCCTTGGCTGTGCGGGGATACAGATGGTATTGATCGCGCTCTTGCTGTTCCTTATCCGACAGCAGGTAAAATTCATGATGGCCGGTGCTGCCATCGTGCGGCACTGTTCGATAAGCTTGCCTGGCCTGCACTGCGGCATGTTTGCGCCTGCGCATTTTCTCTATCTTCTTTTGATGATGCTTCTTACCCCAAAACAGGAATGCCTGCGCAGGCACATGCGTACATAGCAAGCAAACAACCACCAAAAAAGCAACCAGTTTTTTCATAGAGATGTGATAAAGGTACATAAGTTTTGAAAAAGTGGGATAATAACAATATTTTCCCGCTTTTTTTATCCCCCATTTTCCGTTAAGTTTGTAAATACTTTAAAGGAGAACTTTTAGGTTTTGTCTTTAAACTTTTGACTTAAAGAAGAATGAGCGATTATATAGTTTCAGCACGTAAGTACCGCCCTCAAACGTTTGATACCGTTGTGGGGCAGGAGCATATCACTACCACCTTAAAGAATGCTATAAAGAACCAGCACCTGGCGCACGCCTACCTGTTTTGCGGGCCACGTGGTGTGGGCAAGACCACCTGCGCACGCATACTGGCCAAGACCATCAACTGCGAGAACCTAACGGCCGATACCGAGGCCTGTGGCGTATGTGCCAACTGTGTGAGCTTTAAGAACAACAATTCTTTCAACGTTTTTGAACTCGATGCGGCCAGCAACAACTCTGTTGATGACATACGCGAGCTCACCAACCAGGTACGTTTTGCCCCGCAACAGGGCAGGTACAAGGTATATATCATTGATGAGGTGCACATGCTGAGCGCCGCGGCGTTCAATGCCTTCCTGAAGACACTGGAAGAGCCGCCGCCCTATGCTATCTTCATACTGGCTACTACCGAGAAGCATAAGATACTGCCCACCATCCTCAGCCGCTGCCAGGTGTTCGATTTCAAGCGCATCACCACGCACGATGTAGTAGCGCACCTGCAAAGCATAGCCGTAAAGGAAAGCATGGTCGCCCAGGAGGCTGCCCTGCAC
>CAIVKT010000104.1 GCA_903906615.1 uncultured Bacteroidota bacterium
AAAAATATGAAATAAATCGGAAGTTTAGCAGTTATTTCAGAAAAAATATCACAAAAGCATAACTTATTCTTAAATACTAATTGACAGTTAATGTTTTAGGTAAAAAGGTAATCCAGTGCCCTAATCGAACACAGCCACCCGATGGGTGGCTGTGCAATTATCATTTTTTCAGCTTTCTACTGCGCCTTAGTAAACTTAGCTGTTTTGAGCAGCAGGCCGTTGGTGTCGTAGATCTGTACCAGGTAGATACCGTTGGCCAGTGCGCCGACATTGATCGTGGTCGTGGTCGTGTTAGCGATCACTTCGCGGCCATCCATCGCCAGCACCCGCACGCTTACTTCCACGCCACGCGGCGCTTCTATGTGCAGCTCGCTGGTGGCAGGGTTCGGGTAGATGATGATGTTGTCGTTTGTGCTCACTGTAGCTACTGCTGTGCCTGTGCCACTGTTCACAATATATGCCGCTGAGGTATCGGTGCACCCTGAACCATTCGTTACCACTACTGTGTAGCTGCCTGCGCCGCTCTCCGTGATCAGCCTGCTGTTGGCTGCCGCTATCGCTACGCCATTCTTAAACCATTGGTAGGTCGTGAACACGCCTGTCTCCAACTCATCAGGCGCTATGAACGCGATCGAGGGAACAGGTGCCGCTGATACCACCGTGCCTGCTATCGTTTCCGAGCAGCTGCCGTTGCCCACGATTACGCTGTAGCTGCCTGTGGTGGCCGCTGTGTAGCTTTCCGCATTTGCACCGCTGATCTCTATGCCGTTGCGCAGCCACTCATACGTCACACCCGTGCCTGCACCGGTTACTGTCATCACGGCCGCATGGCCGGGACAGATCGTTGCTGTTGCAGGTGATACTGTTGCCAGTGGCAGTGCATTGCCTACCGTAATGGTTATAGCTGCTTCCGCAGTGCAACCGCTCGTGTTGGTCACTGTATAGTTGATCACTGTGGTGCCTGCCGTTACGCCCGTTACTGCGCCTGCTGTATTTACTGTCGCTATTGCAGGGTCCGCGCTGCTCCACGTACCACCCGTGGTAGTTTCTGCCAGGTTCAGCTCTGAGCCTGCGCATACCGAGGTATACAGCGCACTCACTGTGCCTGCATCCGGTAATGCATGTATCGTTACCAGCGCTGAGTCCCGTACCGAACCACACGCATTGCTTACGGTGTAGTAGATATACGTAGTACCTGCGGTTACGCCCGTTACAGTACCTGATGTATTTACCGTTGCTATCGCTGTGTTCCCGCTGCTCCATGTTCCGCCTGTTGTCCCGATACCTGTCGGGATGCTTAAGGTGGTCGTGGTGCCTGCGCAGGCATTGGTGGTGCCGGTGATCGCTGCATGTGCAGGCATCGTGCTGACCGTATCGGTAATGCTGGCTACGCCCGCGCAGCCCGTGCCGCCTGCTATGCTGTAGCTGATCGTGGTAGTACCTGCCGAGATAGCTGTGAGCAGGCCTGTAGAAGCACTAATGGTCGCCACAGCAGGGTTGCTGCTGCTCCACGTGCCACCGCTGGTGATATCTATCAGCGTGGTGGTGGTACCGATGCACTGGTCCGTAGTACCCATCACCGCCGCTACCGATGGCGCAGGGCTGATGGTAACCGTGATGCCCGCCGTTGCACTGCAGCCTGACATACTCGTGACTGTATAGTTGATCGTGGTGCTGCCTGCGGTGATACCGGTTACATTACCCGTGCTGCTTACTGTGGCTATGGTCGGGTCTGCGCTTGTCCAGGTGCCGCCCGTGGTCGCATCACTGAAGGTCGCTGTTGCGCCCGCGCAGATGGTCGTGGTTGTGCCTGTGATAGCGGCTATTGTTGGTATCGCATTTACTGTGTTTATTGCTGTTACCGTAGTGCTGCAACCTGTTGATCCGTCTGTTACGCTATACCCTATCGTAGCCGTGCCTGCCGTCAGGCCCGTTACCATGCCTGATGTACTGATCGTGGCGGTCGCCGGTGCGCTGCTGCTCCAGGTGCCGCCCGGCGTTGCATCGCTCAGGGTGGTGGTGTTGCCTGCGCACTCACTCGCAGTGCCGGTTATCGCAGCTACAGCCGGACCTGCATCGGTGGTGAATGTCGTTGATGCAGAGGCTGTACAGCC
>CAIVKT010000105.1 GCA_903906615.1 uncultured Bacteroidota bacterium
AGAAAAATTAAACAAAAATAGCGAACCCGGATACATCTTAACTATCAACAACCATCTAAATATGACGATACACATAAGTTTTTAGAAAAAAATCTATACATTACGGTCAAAATTTGTTCATACTTTTGCAAAATAAATTAAACAATAAATTTCATTACCAGTGTTCTTAACCCCGGTGTTTAAATAGATCTTGTTTTGGAAATTATACTTGAAGCAGTTGGGCTTACTAAGTCGTTTAAAAAACATAAAGCCGTAGATGATCTTTCATTTGCCATAAAACGTGGCGAGGTATATGGCTTCCTGGGTCAGAACGGGGCGGGCAAAAGCACTACTATCCGTATGCTGGTGGGGCTTATCATACCGGATAAAGGTAAAGTATTCATCAATGGTACTGAGTTCATCAATGGCAGGAGGCACCTGCTGAAGAATATCGGGGCAATAATAGAACGCCCTGATATGTATGGCTACCTGTCGGGCTGGGACAATTTGAAAATGATGGCCGCGCTCAGTAATAAGAATATAAAGCAGCAGCGCATACACGAAGTGCTGGAAATAGTAGGATTAAAAGGCCGTGAAAAAGACAGGGTAAGCGCTTATTCACAGGGGATGAAGCAGCGTATGGGTATAGCCATAGCCATGATACACAACCCCGACTTACTGATACTGGACGAGCCCACCAATGGCCTGGACCCGCAAGGTATATCAGACATGAGGGCATTGATCCTGTCGCTGAGCAGGGACCATGGCAAAACAATTCTTATATCATCGCACCTGCTGTATGAGATAGAGCAGGTGGCCACAAGCATGCTCATCATTCACAAAGGCAAAAAGCTAAGCGATGGCCGAGTCAGTGACCTGCTCCACCCGGATGACACGCTTACAGAGGTGGCTATTGCGCCTAACGAAGCTATTAAAGCAAGCCTTGCAGCCTCCGCGTGGAGCGCATATTTGCAGCCGGCAAATGACAACGCCCTCTTGTTCAAAATGAACCCCTCGCTGATACCTTCACTGAACAAATGGCTTGTAGCGCAAGGCGCCGAGGTCAGAAGTATTGCGTCTAAGCACTCTTTCGAAAGTTATTTCCTAAATATCACCAATGATACAGCTGTTAAGAATAGAACTTTATAAAATATTCAAACGACCACGCACGTACATCAGCTTTGCTATCGTCACAGCCATATCGTTTATTATACAGCTGGCTATGATCAGTGACGGCAAATCATTTATTGCATTTGCACTCCAGGGAGTTAGCGAGCAATTTGATATTCACGGTAACGTTTTAAATGGCTACCTCATCGCATATATCATTCTTCAGTCGCTGCTGATGCAGATACCCCTGTTGGTGGCCCTGGTGGCCGGCGACTCGCTGGCCGGCGAGGCGGGCATGGGCACACTCAGGTTGCTACTATCCAAGCCCGTCAGCCGTATGCAACTGGTGCTCGTCAAGTTTATGGGCAGCTTCATATACACCCTGCTGCTCATCATATGGCTGGCCATTATAGCATTATTCCTTTCCCTCTTATTATTCGGACAGGGAGATATGATCAACCTCAAAAGCGATGCCTTCATATTGCTGCTCAAAGACGATATTATGTGGCGCTATGCTGCCGCATTTGCTTTTGCTATGCTGGCCATGACCACTATTGCATCCATGTCCATACTCCTGTCTGCCTTTGCCGACAATAGTATAGGCCCTATAATGACCACCATGGGCATTGTAGTAGTGCTTACTATATTATCCAACCTGGAATTGCCTTTATTCTCTCTCGTAAAGCCTTACCTTTTCACCACCCATATGATTGGCTGGAAGGGATTCTTTGACGATCCGGTACCCTACGCCGCCATAGGCAAGTCTGCATTTGTACTGGTAGCCTATACACTCATTTTTCTTACCGCAACCATATTATATTTTAACAGAAAAGATATTAAATCATGAGGAAGTTCAGTGCTATAGCCGTGGCAGTATTTTGTTTGAGCTCCTTTGCCGCCCGGGCAGTGAGTGGCGAGCAGCTATTCGATTTACTGCGTAAGAAAATGCTTACTGTAAAAGACTATACCGCAGAGGTGAAGATGAAAATAAACGTGAGCTATATGCGCATACCCACCCTTGCCGGCACACTATATTTCAAAAGCCCCGACAAAATGAAACTGGAGCGGCACGGCGGGCTATCCATAATGCTGAAGAAAAATATAAACCTGACTGTGAGTAACATGATACCCACCGGCAGCGTCACCGTGCTGGATATGGGAAACGTCACTATTGACGGACAAAACCTGCGCGTACTCAAAATAATACCTGAAGACGACCAGGGGCAAATAATACTTGCAAAAATATGGGTGGATGAAAACAGTATGCTGGTAGCGCGAACCGAAACGACCACACGCAATGACGGAACAATAAAAATGGCCCTGCAATATGGCAAGTACATATCTTATGCGCTGCCCGACAAGGTAACCATTGATGTGGATGTCAAAGACTTCAAATTACCCAAAGGAGTGACTATGGACTACAATGAAGTAAGAGACGAAACGCCCAAAAAAGAAACAAAAAACCGCAAAGGCACAATACAGCTTAACTACATCAGCTACCAGATCAATACAGGCATAGACGACAAGGTTTTTTCTAAGAAGTAAACCTATCTATTTTTCAAAATCAGGGCAACCGGGAATTTGGCCTGAACCTCCTGTATAATTGCTGATGTTCTAAAAACACTGGATCAGCATCCAGTACAGCGGCATTCCAAAAGTTATGTTGAACGGGAATGTCAACCCAAGCGCCATAGGTATGTATAATCCCGGGTCGGCCTCCGGGGCGGCTTGTTTCATGGCAGCCGGAACAGCTATATAAGATGCGCTGGAAGCAAGAATAGCTAAAAGCAAACGGTTACCCGGAGCAATTGCAAAAAAGTGGGTTATCCCAATTGCCAACAGACCATTTATTATTGGTACCGCTATCGCAAAAACAGACACAAAACCACCATAGTGCTTAAAAGCTTTGAAGCGCCTGGCTGCTATCATACCCATTTCTAAAAGAAAAATTGCAAGGAACCCTTTGAAAATATCAGTGGTAAATGGCTTGATTCCCTCCGCGCCCTTCACATCCGAAATCATTCCTATGATGAGGCTGCCGGTTATCATGATCACAGAACCGTTGGTCAATGATTCGCGCAAAATGTCAGTAAAGCCGGTCTTCGTTGTTGCTCTGTCATAGGTTCTCATGAGCATCACGCCAATAATAATTGCCGGAGCTTCCATTAATGCCATTGCCGCAACCATGTGTCCTCCGTATGATACTTTCAGATTTTCAAGAAATAGTGTTGCAGTTACAAATGTTACCGCACTAACCGATCCGTAGGTTGCCGCAATCGCACCGGCATTTTGTATCGTTAGCTTTCGCTTAAGAATATAAAAGGTATAAAGCGGTACAAAAGCAGCCATTGACATACACAAAATAAGTGTGATGCCTATCTCCTTGTTCAGGCCGCTATGCGCCAATTCCTGCCCCCCGTGTTGGGCGTAATCTTCCAGGCTACGTCCTTGCCGGTTGCCTTCCGATAGCTATCGGAACCCGATTGGC
>CAIVKT010000106.1 GCA_903906615.1 uncultured Bacteroidota bacterium
AGCAGGTAAAGACACACTGGCCATCATGCCCACAGGCGCGGGCAAGTCTATCTGTTATCAATTGCCGGCCATGTTGCTGCCGGGTATCACTATTGTTATATCGCCGCTCATTGCGCTGATGAAAGACCAGGTGGATGCGCTTTTGGCCAATGGTATACATGCGGCGTTCCTCAACTCCTCGCAATCGCAGGAGCAGCAGCAACAGGTGGTGCGCGATGCGCAGAGCGGTAATCTAAAACTGCTGTACATAGCACCTGAGCGCATACCGGCTAACAGCGATTCGTTCTTTACTTTTTTAAAGGGGCTTAACCCTTCTTTGTTTGCCATAGATGAGGCGCACTGTATCTCCTCGTGGGGACACGACTTTCGCCCGGAGTACCTGAAGCTGGCCATCCTCAAAAAACAATTTCCTGAACTCCCGGTCATAGCCCTCACCGCCAGCGCTGATAAGGTAACGCAAGAGGATATTGTAAGCCGCCTGGCGCTGCATGGGCCTCGCATATTTATATCCAGCTTCAACAGGCCCAATATTCATTATTTCATTCGCCCGAAGAAAGATGTGTTCGGGCATATACTCGAATACATAAAAAAGCACAAAGATGATTGTGGTATTATCTATGCGCTATCCCGTGCCTCTACCGAAGGGCTGGCTGGTAAGCTGCATGAGGCAGGTATCAAGGCTGCATATTACCATGCCGGCATGGATGGTGCAGAACGTAGTAAAGTGCAGGAAGCCTTTCAGCGGGATGAGTATAAAGTGATCGTGGCTACGATCGCCTTTGGTATGGGTATTGATAAATCGAATGTGCGGTATGTGATACACCACGATGTGTCTAAGAACGTTGAAGGCTACTACCAGGAGACCGGCAGGGCAGGGCGAGACGGGTTGCGCAGTGATGCTATACTTTTCTACTCTTTCGGCGATATCATGAAGCTGCGCAGGTTTGCCGAGGTGGAGGGTAATCCGCAGCAGTCGGCTATCTCCCGCCGCAAATTGGAGCTGATGCAGCAGTATTGCGAGCATGAAGGTTGCCGCAGGCAATACCTGATGGAGTACTTCGGCGAGCAATTCCCTGCCTACTGCGGTAGCTGCGATTACTGCACCAGCTCGCTGGAAGAAAAGGATGCTACTGTTGATGCACAGAAATTATTATCAGCTATCGTGCGCACCGGTGAGCGCTATGGAGCCGGCTACATCATAGATTTCCTTCGGGGCTCGGCCAGCGAAAAGATAGACCCTGCCCATAAAGAACTGAAGACCTATGGCATAGGCAAGAACCTTAAAAAAGAAGAATGGCAATGGATGGTGCAGCAACTGCTCTCCCATCATTTCATAGATAAGACCAATGACCAGTACGTGACGCTAAGGCTCAATGAAAAGGGCTGGAAAATACTCAAGGGTGAATCGGAGCTGAAGCTGGTGATGAAGAAAGAGAAAGAGCCGGAAATGCAGGAGGCAGAGCAGGAATACGATCCGCAACTGCTCAAGGACCTCAAGGGACTGCGCTTAGATATGGCTGACCGCGAGCATGTACCGGCCTATAACATTGTGGCAGATAATGCACTCATAGAGCTGGCTACTTACCTGCCCGAAACTTTCGATGACCTTAAGAATATTGCAGGCTTTGGCGATTACAAGGTGAGTCGTTATGGGTCAGGTTTCCTGCAGGTCATTAAGCGGCATATGCAGGTACATAACCTGCAAACGCGCATACATTTTAAAAAGCCGAAGAAGGGTAGTAGTGTTAAGAAGGAAGCCCCTGTCAAGCCTGCAGCCAACAGCACCATGCAATCTACCTTCACTATGTTCAATGAAGGTATGAGCGTAGCCGAGATAGCCGTGCAGCGCAGTCTCGCCCCCTCAACCATAGAAACGCACCTGGCGGCATTTGTAACCACCGGCTTGCTCGACATCACAAAAATTATCCCGAAAGACAGGCTCAAAAAAATACTGGAAGCTATAAAAATGAGCGGGCAAACATCGGCCCTAAAGCCCATCAAAGATGTGCTACCGGAAGAGTATTCGTACGGTGAGATACGGATGGCGATGGAGCATTATAGGAAGGTGAATGGGTGAATTAGACAACGAAATGATGGTTTACCAATTTTGTATCATTGATAAACCATCAACCTCTTTAAAATGCTTATCCCTGGTAATGACTGTAAGGTCATGTTGCAGAGCGATAGCCGCAATCCAAATATCATTTTCAGGTATTGGTGTGCCTTTCTTTCTTAATGCCGCTTTTATAGAACCGTATTTAACTGATGTTTCTTCGTCAACAAGTAGTAAAGGATAGCTTTGGGCAATTTTTTGTGCATTCCGTGTATTCTTATTGACGTGTTTGGAATAAGATGCGCCATAATACAACTCTCCAAGTGCAATCACAGGTATGAATACGCTTTTAGTACTATCAATTTTATCCGCTATGCCAGGTTCTCCCTTTAATAAAGCTGATATAATATTTGTGTCTAAGAGTACCTTATTTCCAGTCATCGGCATTTATTTGCTCACAACCTTCTTTGATCGCTTTTTCAATTAGTGCGGCATCCTTCTTGCTCCATAAACCTACGAAGTTATGCGCAGACGTTTTTCCGGCTTTAGTACGATTGGATTTTTTTAGTATAGTTTCCAATTTGTTTAAAGTCGAATCATCATTTACTTTCAGAACTTCTTCTATCAGATGTATTTTTCTTCCTTCCGTAAACATTGCTTCAGGAGATTAGTTATTTGCAAATTTAAAACATTTTACCATTACACACTAAATTTTATCCCCTGTGCCAGCGGCAATTGGTCGCTCCAGTTGATGGTGTTGGTTTGGCGGCGCATGTATGCCTTCCAGCTGTCCGATCCGCTTTCGCGGCCACCGCCTGTTTCTTTTTCTCCGCCGAATGCGCCACCTATTTCAGCGCCGCTGGTGCCTATGTTCACATTGGCTATGCCGCAGTCGCTGCCTACTGCCGACAGATATTGTTCTGCCTCGCGCATGTTCAGCGTCATGATGGAGGAGGAGAGTCCCTGGGGCACATTGTTCTGCATGGCTATGGCATCTTCCAGCTTGCTGTACTTCATTACATAGAGTATGGGCGCAAAGGTCTCGTGCTGCACTATGGCCCAGTCATTCTGTACTTCAAATGCGCAAGGCTTCACATAGCAGCCGCTTTCGTAGCCCTTGCCTGTGAGTATGCCGCCGGCAGCTATTTCCTTGCCTCCGGCTTTCTTTACTTCTTTTATGGCATTGGTGTATGCCGCTACTGCGTCCTGGTCTATCAGCGGGCCTACATGGCTCTTCTCGTCCAGCGGGTCGCCTATTACCAGTTGTTTGTAGGCTGCTACCAGTTTTTTCTTAAAGGCATCGTAAACGGCCTCGTGTATGATGAGGCGGCGTGTGGTGGTGCAGCGTTGGCCAGCGGTGCCTACAGCGCCAAATATGGCAGCACGTAGCGCAATGTTCAGGTCTGCAAACTCCGATATGATGATGGCATTATTGCCACCCAGCTCCAGTAATGAGCGGCCCAGCCTGCCTGCCACAGCAGTAGCCACGGCCTTGCCCATGCGGGTAGACCCTGTGGCCGATAACAGCGGTATGCGCTTGTCGTTGCTCATCCATTCGCCGCAGTCGCGCGCGCCGGTTATTATACCGCATACGCCTTCGGGTACGCCATTGGCTTTAAATACATCTGCTATAATATTCTGGCAGGCTATGCCGGAGAGTGGTGTTTTTTCTGATGGCTTCCATACGCAGGTGTTGCCGCATATAAGGGCTACCATGCTGTTCCAGCTCCACACTGCTACCGGAAAGTTGAATGCGCTGATGATACCTACTACACCCAGTGGGTGCCATTGTTCGTACATGCGGTGGCGCGGGCGCTCGCTGTGCATCGTGAGGCCATATAGCTGGCGGCTCATTCCTACGGCCAGGTCGCAGATGTCTATCATCTCCTGCACCTCGCCATAGCCTTCCTGAAGGCTCTTGCCCATTCGTATGACACGAGCATGCCCAGCGGCTCTTTATATTTTCTCAGTGCATCTCCTATCTGGCGCACTACCTCGCCACGCTTAGGGGCTGGCCACATGCGCCATTCGTTAAAGGCTGTTTGTGCTTCGTCTATTACTTTATCATAGCTTTTGCGGGTTACAGTGGTTACAGAGGCTATCAGTTTACCATCAACGGGTGAGTAGGAGTTGATCTTTTCGCCACCAGCTTTCAGCCACTTAGTGCCGGTAGAAGCACCTTCATTTATTTTCTTTATGCCGAGCTTGTCTAATACCTTATTCATTTTCATACAGTTGTTTCATTTTGCAGTACATACAAATTTATACCTTTTCCGCATAGCGGAGGTATCGTATACTATTAATAAGACAATATTGTTGAGGGGAGACAGACTTAGTGATCCTTGTGCATCATTACGTTCCTTGGCAGCTGGCTGGATTGTGGAATGGCTGTAGTATCGTCATTCTGGAAGAACTGGAATGCCTTGCGGAATATCTTCCTGAATACATATTGCTGTATCATCACCGTATCCTTACCACCATTGATAACGGCATATAGCCTGTCGGCATCATAGTCGTCCGGTACATTGGGGTCTGATACGGTCAGGTTCTTGCTTCTGCGGTTGATGTCCATCCAGTAAATATCAGCGCGCTGGTGTTCGCCCTTTATGCCTGTAATATCAATAACAGATTGTTTGTGCGAGTGCCCGATGATGCTGTCCATACCCGGAATGCCGTTCATTATGCCTTCGCAGTTGATGTTGGTGAAGTACTTCAGGTATAGATTGCCCCTGCGGGTATTCTGCGCATCGAGGTGGCGGCTGAGGTTGGTGTCAGCTGATACAGAGATGTTCTCACCATCGCGGCTGATCACGAATGAGTTGATGGGCTTATCGGCATATTGCACCGATACACTTTTGATCTCTTCATAGGGCATGTCAAATACGGTACGGTCTTTCCAGTCGGTCATTTCAACGGTGTAGCGTGAGCCGAGGTAGCCGGTGAAGCCGGGTACCTGCACCACATAAGGCGTTTTTGCGCCCTCCATCAGCAGGTTAGTGCCATTCTGGTTTGCAGATGTACCACCTACATAAAATACTTTCAGTTTTTTCCCTGCACGGTCATATAGCTCCACCTTTTTGCTGTCTGTGGAGAGTACTTTTATTGCATTGTCGTATGCTGCGTGGGTAACGGGGTATAATGTTTCCTGGTGGGGCAGCGTAGAGAGTATCAGGTTCACCATGCTGGGTAGCGCCCGGTCTCTTTTATTCACTGTCCAGCCGTTGCTTGTGCGCTCTACCAACACCGACTGACCTGCGCTATTGGCGATGAATATTTTCCCTATTGATGCAGTATCCTTAATTGTAAAATCAGCCTCTTTTGGGTCGTAAGAAGAACCGTGATCACTGATCAAAAAGTAGTAAACGCCGAAAGACAGCACAGCAAGGATAGCGAGGTATACTAATGTTTTGCGCATTTACGTTGTTGGTTTTTTGGGTGTTCTCTGTACTTCATAACGGCGTTTGCGGTAGAAGAAATAGCCCGATGCGAACACCAGTACTACCGCAAGCGGTATGCCCACATTCACTACCTGCCAGGTCGTCTTCTCGTCATTGGCCCTTGTGGTATCCAGCAGTCTTGCCTTTACCTCTTTTGACCGTGCTTCCAGTATGCCTGAGTGATCGGTGAGGTATTCGAGGCAATTTAGGAGGAAGTCCCTGTTGGCATAAAACTCCTGCGAATAACTATAATAGCCCATCGGCAGCACTCCATCTTTTACCGTGTATCCATTGCTGAATATACCACTGCTTGACACCACTATCATGCTGTTTTCTGTGTCGCATACCTGCTTGAATGGATGATGCAAAGAGTCGAGCACTCTTAAATAGGAAGGTGCCAGTAAATTCTGGTAAGCAGAATGGAACTTGCCTTCCAGCAATATGGCTACAGGCAGGTAAGATTTGTTAAAGGTTTCCGGCTTCAGCGGATAGCTCATCATAGAGAGGCTAACGCGTACCGGTGAGCGGGGATTGAGGCTGTGTGCTGATGAATGCAGTAATACTGTTTTTTTGATGCCGCTGCTCCTTATAGTATCTATAGTACTGGCAAAATAACTTTTTACAAAATCCATATTTTTTACAATAGGATTATCTGACGTTGGGTTCAGCTTAGGGAAATATACCCATGGATGCAATTCAGACTTGCCACCATCATATGTGCGTGGCAGGGGCAGGTTCAGTTCTTCGTCTTCCACCAGGTCGTTGTTCACCCGCACCCCGTATTTAAAGAGTATGTCATCCAGGTCGAGTCCTTTTTCTGTGGCAATGAATTGAGGAGAGTGTGCAAAACTATCCAGTGATGTATTCATGTTATTTACTGCCCACAGCACATGGCCGCCATGCATTATGTACTGGTCAATTTTTAACTTTTCCGGTCCCGAGAAAACTGTTTCAGGGCTATAAACGATTATTGCATCATATGCCAGGGATATTTGCAACTGGTGTGTGAGGTCTACAGTATCTATTTCATAGCTTTGGCGCAGGGAGTTAAGCATATCCATTGTAGATATATCCAATGGCTGGCCATTGCCGGTGATGTACGCAAGGTGCGCCTTATCCCTGCGCCCCAGGAGGTTGATGGCATTGGCAAACTTATATTCCAGCGCCATTTCGGAGTAGCTGATCTTTTCGGCGGGCGATTTCCCCTGCGGGTCTTCCAGCAATGGAATGGCCATCTCCTTGCTGTTATACTGTATCAGCGCGTAGGGGAAGAACGGCTTCATCGAGTATTCTTCATCCTCTTTGGTGTTCAGCTCCAGGAAGTGTACGCCCCTTTGTTCCAGCTCATGTACTATTTGTTTTTGCTCCTGGTCGTTCTTGCCCTCTATGGGGTTGATGAAGCGGAAGATGATCTTATTGCCGGAAAGCTCTTTGAATTTGGTGAGCTCCTGCCGTACGGCCTCCTGCAGGCGTTGCAGCTCTGCCGGAAACTTGCCTTCCAGGTATACATCTACCACCGCCACTTCCTTCATATTGCCCAGCAGTGTTTTGGTCGGCTGTGTAAGTGTAAAACGCTTCTCGTGTGTCAGGTCGAGGCCGGAGTGGAAATAGGATGCCAGCACATTGACGCATATGAGTATGGCCATCATGATGACCAGCCGCATGAGCGCCTGCCGTTGCCTTTGTGCTTTATTGAGTGTCTTTGCCATTTATGTATTGCAGTATCCCTCCGTATATTGTTAAGCGCCCCTGGTGCGGCTGCTCAGCGAAAAACGGGTAAGGGATATAAAAAATATGATCACAGATAAAAAATAAACAACATCCCGGGTATCTATAAAGCCCCTGCTGATAGAGTTGTAATGAAACTCCATGCCTATCATGCTGAGGTAGTAGTCTATGCCTTCCGAGAACCTTGGGAGTTTGCTCAATTGTTCAAACCCCGTGTACAGCAGGTAGCAAGCCAATAAGGCAATAAGGAAACCTACCACCTGGTTGGCGGTAAGAGAAGAGCAGAAGATACCTACCGCAGCAAAGGTAGCCGCCAGGCAAAAGAGGCCTATGTAAGAGCCTATGATAGCGCCACCGTCTATGCCTACATCGGGCAAGGCCAGGTTGCTGATGGTATATACATAAACAAGGGTAGGGAGCAGGGCGAAAATGATGAGCGCCAGTGTGGCCAGGTACTTGCCTACGATGATATCCAGGTCGGTTACCGGCTTGGTACTGAGCCATTCGATAGTACCGGTCTTAAATTCATCGGCAAAGGAGCGCATGGTAACCGCGGGCACCAGTAACAGCAGCAGCCACGGGGCTATCTCGAAAAAGCGATCGAGGGAGGCATAGCCATAGCCAAGGATACTATATTCGGGTATGATCCATAAAAAGAGGCCACAGGCTACCAGGAACACCAGCAAAGCCACATAGCCCACTATGGAACTGAAAAAGGAATTAATTTCTTTGATGAAAATACTGCGCATCGGCCTATATTGTTCAGGGGAGGCAAATATAATAAAACAGCCCTCGCTTTCAATGGGTTGCGGAAATAGTAAAAGTTAAAATTTATGTGAGATCGTTAAAAAAATGGGTTAAAAGCGCCGGAGATGTAATTTACCCCTGATTAAATAACCGGGCAATAAAGAAAGCCGCCGCTGCCGCTACAGATCCGATCAGCATAACCCTTACAGCTCCGGCCCAAGGATTTTGCCCCGTAGCCTTAGCCTTAAAGAAGCCGAATACGAACAGGCAAATAACCGTGATAACTGCCGACCACTTTAGCCCATCAAGCGGCTGCGCAGTAAAGAAATAGGCAGAAAGGGGTATAAGCCCACCAACGATGTAGGATATGCCTATGTTCATAGCGCTGTTACGGGCGCGCTTAGGGTCGGGCTTTTCAAGGCCAAGCTCGTAGCGCATCATAAAGTCGATCCACTTTGCCTTGTCTTTTACCATCTCCTCTACTATCTGGCGCTGTGTTTCGGGGCTCATACCCATGCCTTCAAAGATCACCCGCACTTCTTCTTTCTCTTTGTCCGGAAGGTTGTCTACTTCCCATTCTTCTCTTTTCTGTTCGGCGTTGTAGTGGTCTATCTCTGTTTTGCCTGCGAGGTAGCCACCGAGGCCCATAGCTATAGAGCCGGCCACTATTTCGGCAAAGCCGGCGGTGATGATAGTAGACGTATGTATATCATGCACACCACTAAGGCCTGCTGCGAGTGCAAAAGGCACAGTAAGCCCATCGCTCATACCAATAACGATATCAGTAACTAATTCCGAACTATGAAAATGCTTTTCTTCGTGAGTGTGGTGGGGCATTGGTTGTTGGTTACTATGCGCTTAAGGGTAGGGCTAAGTTATAGACCAGACCTTTTCAATTCTTCGTGTATATATATCATAGACTCCTCCACAGTAAAGCTCTTGCTTTTGCCACTGCGCATATCCGCGCTTCTTTTTTCGAGCATGGCTATCGTTTCGTCATCGTAAGTGTATTCCGATTCTTCAATTTCATTTTCCACAAGCGTATAGATTGCTGATATCTTTTTTTCATCGGCATGTTCTATATAATCGAGAAGCTTTTCCTTCATTGTTACAAACGTCATGGTATCCTCCTTTTTGCTATCATAAAGTTACGAAATTAATGCACTTCGTGCATCAGTTTACGTATCAATGGAGAAAGGATTATCAGAAGCACCCCCGCTATGAGTGCATATAGCGAAAGGCTCTTATACCCATCCGTATAAGCCATAAGCTTATCGGTAAGGGTTGCATGGGTATTAGTTAAAGACATGTCAGCGCCGAAGATGCCTGCTGCATATTGCCCATAGGCACTCGCCAGGAACCACATGCCCATCATCATGCCATGTAGTCTTTGTGGCGCCAGTTTTGTCATCAGCGATAAACCTATCGGGGATAAACACAATTCGCCGAATGTGATCACTAAATAAGCAAGTGTGAACACATTCAATGAAGTAAGACCAGCCGCATCAGCAAAAAAGCGGGTATAGAAAAATACATAGAAAGCGAGGCTTACGAACAGAAAACCTAATCCAAACTTGATCACGGTGTTTGGTTCCATTTTTCGTCCGCTAAGCCATAGCCACAGCAATCCGAAAACCGGGCTGAGGATGATCACAAAAAGTGAGTTTGAAGAATTGTTTACAGCGTTTGGGTCAAATGTTATGCCCAGTATATCGTGATGCAGATTGTAACGGGCAAATAAACTGAGTGACCCACCTGCCTGCTCGAAGAATGCCCAGAAAAATATGGAGAAGATGATGAAAATAAGTGCAGCTACCATTTTTTGCCTGGCTGCTTTATCCAGTTTTGTGATCTCAAAAATAATGTACAGCAAAGCAGCCGGACCTACTATGTACATGAACATGTCGGTATAGTTAGTATTGCGTATTAGCATTAATATAAATGGTATCACTAACAACGAGCCCGCATACACCATGATGTCGTACATCCTGATCTTAGACAAAGAGAATTTGGCAGCGAGAGGGGATATGCCTATAGGGCCTAATGTGCGGCGGGTGAAAATGAATATTCCAAGTCCCAATGCCATACCGATACCTGCAAGAGAGAATGCTGCATTCCATGAGTAGTTGTTAGCTACAGTAATACATAGCCAGCCGCCAAGCAGGGCGCCAATATTGATACCTGAATAAAATACGCCAAACCCTGCGTCCCTTCTGTGGTCACCTGCTTTATAGAGGTTGCCTACCATTGTTGATATATTGGGTTTGAAGAACCCAGTGCCTACAATGGTAAAGCAGATGCCGATATAATATAAATGCTCCGGTGAAAATGCGAGTGTAAAGCTACCGATGATCATCAGGAAGCCTCCCCAGAAGATGGATTTGCGGAAGCCCAATATCTTGTCGGCAAATAAGCCACCTACAAATGCCATCGCATAGATGAATGCCTGTATGGCACCGTATTTGAGATTGGCATCTTTTTCGGTCAGTTTCAATTGCTCTACCATGAAGATGGTGAGCATACCCCGCATACCGTAAAAAGCAAACCGCTCCCACATTTCAGATAGGAAAAGCAGCCAAAGCTGTTTTGGGTATTTGCCTTTAAAGTCCTGTACCTGTTCAAGTGTTATGCTGCCTGTATCTTGTGTTGTGGTCATGCGTGCGTGTTTGAATTGCAAAATAGACTTTTATTTTTATTCACCCTGTTTTATCCCCTTTAATGAAAAAGCGGGAGCAAGGCCCCCGCTTTTTAGATTCGCTGTGAAATATTTTATCGCAGGCCTTGCATCATCTTTAATAACCATTTTGAGATTAAAAACAGCACTAAGGCGGCAGCGCCGGAGAGAAACACAAATATCATGAAGAAATCGTTAAGCGTAGCGATCTGGTGTCCAAAGAAACTGGTTGTCTTTCCTGCTTCAGGGTACAACTTAGCCAGCATGCCGGCAAAATCATTAGCCATGGCGTTTGCGAGGAACCA
>CAIVKT010000107.1 GCA_903906615.1 uncultured Bacteroidota bacterium
CATTTGCTGAGAATAAAAATAATTTTAATTATTGTAAAATGAAAAAGCATTTTTAAATTAAGCATGTGGGCAATGATGGTATCTTCTAATCCGAATTTCATTGTTTGTCGCGCATCATTTCCAGTTCTCTTTTAAGCTCCGTGAAAACGCTGAAGTACAGGGATAAAATATTACCCGCAATTTCTTCAGCGGTCTTTTCATTGTAGGTGTGTGCGGTACGGTTTCTGTCTTTCAGCATTTCCATCCATATATCACCTTGTCTTATCAAGCCTCTTTTGAAAGCCAATTGAATAGCATCCCTGCTGCCCTGTATATTGCTCTCGCCCTGGTCTTCGTAAAAATCTTTTATGGTATTCCAGCCCAGTTCGTAAGTATATTCAAACGACTTGATCATACCCAGTTGTTCCATTGCATTAAGTTGTTCCGCTTTCTGAACAAATCTTTCAAGCATGGCAATTGTTTTTAAATAACTGTTGAAAGTTTGTTGCCAGTGAATATTTTTATCCATACACATTTGTTTATTCGGGCATCTTCTTCACGTAAGATCAACGCAACCAAACTTCCCCCTTTAGGGTAGGGGTTGCCTTTTAATTGATCATTACCCACGTAAACCCAAACCGTATCAGCGCATCAGGTGCGGCATAGAGGGGTATGTAGTTGTTGCCGGTGTTGTTGAAGTTAGTTACCGGTGTGCCGGTGTAGAGGATGGTGTTGCGGGTAAATATCTCCTGCAGGTTGTCGCCAATGACAAAGGCACGGAAGCGCTTGATGCGGAAATTGAGGAACACCGCTGCCTGTGGCGCATTACTTATAGAAGTAGTTGTTTGGTAGAAAAATTTGTTGAGCAGCGCATCGTAGCCTGCCGGGTGGTAAGTAGTATTGTAGCGCACCTCTATGCCTGTGGCAATTTTGAGCCTGCGATGAAATAATGCGTATTCATATGATAGCTGGTGCTTGCCCATCAGTGCGGGTATGTTCACAGGTGCGTTGTCCGGCACCTGCTGGTACACCAGTTCATTATCCAGGAAGAAGTTGCCCAGCTTAAATATCTTCTTGATCCATGCCTGCGATATGCTGAAGGTGTTGGAGTATTGTGCGGGCAGCTCGCTTTCATTGATGTAGATGTAATTATTGATCACATAATCCCTTACCCCACCCGATAGCCTGATGCGCGGGCTTTCCAGCATGGCAAATACTGAGGTGACGCTTTCAGGTTTTAGGTCAGCAAATATATTCTTCAGGGTGTATTGGTTCTCATAAGTGGTATAGCTATAGGGTGCGCTGTTCAGTTGCTGCTGAAAGCCTGCCGCAAAACTGCCCAGGTTGTTCTTCAGTTCCTTGCCTATAATGGCATTAGCGAGGAAATTGCCTGCATCCTGCCCGGTAACGAAGAGCTTGGCATTAGCGCCATACTCCCATTCGCCGGGGTGCAGGGCTTCTTTCTTTATCTCGCCGGTAAGGTAGTTGCTCACCAGGCTGCTGCGGTCGCTGCCCAGCGAGTAGTATAGCTTCGGTAGGCTGTCTTTGATGATATTAGATACGGGTGTGGATATAAACTGGTCGAACCGGCTGCCTATGCCCACACTAAAGGTGGATTGGTGGCCTTGCTTGCCTATATAGCCATTAAGCAATAGCTGGTTGTCTATCCAGAACCACTTTTGCTGTGTGAACACGGAGTCGGTGCCGGGTAGGTAATAGCCGGTACCATTATCTAAAAAGGTTTGCTTGAATAAGGTAAGATAGCGCAAAGAGTCAGGCGACAGGTCATTGTAAGTATGCTTCTCGCTGCTTACTTCCAGCTTATGCGTGATGCTGAACTTTGGGGCAAGCGTGGAGGTGAACTGTGTGGAGTCAGCATTATAGATAGTGTCTGTTTTGCCCCAGGTATAGCTGTGCTGCAACAGCAGTGTAAAATCGCGCTGCACATTGCTTACTGTAGAGCGGGTAATGCTGTATGCATCATTCTGGTAGGCCTGGTCTATGGTTTTTCTGTCGGTATATGCGGGGTTTAGCAGCTCAGTGGCATCTACTATGCCGCCATTCTCATCATGCTGCTCTTTGTTATATACCATGGCCGCATAGAGTACATAGTGCTTGTCGGGGCTTTTGTAATTGGTGGTAAAGCTGCCGTTATCGTGGTTGTTGCGCTCGGTCTTATAAAAGCCCGGTGAGTTGATCTTGTGATACTCTACCGCAAAGTTCCAGTTGGGGTCTATGTTTTGCGTGTGCGATATGCCGGCCACCTGCTCCAGCTTGGAGCCAAGCTGGTAGCTGAATGCAGAGTAGGGACGGGTGGTGTTGTAGAAATTAAGGCTGTCCACATTAAAACGGTACACATCAAATACATGGTATCCCAGCGATGGCCCCACACGGTCTTCGGGAGTAAACAGCAGGTTATTTACTGGGCTGCCCAGGTTGCCCATATCCTGGTACCACGGCTGTGTAAATCGCCCGCGCTGAAAAACGTGCAGGCTGGTATCCGGGTAGTATTTTTTGGCCGAGTTCAGCCGCTCATAAGAGATCTTTGCTTCCTCATCCTTCCATTTCTTGGTATTTGTTTTGTTGTGGGTGGTGTCCTTTTGGTTGGCTGTAGTGCCGGTACCACCCGTGCCATTGGGCAGGGTAGACTGCGCAAAAGCCACACTGCCGCACAGCAGCAAGCACAGCAGCAAAAAATACCTCCCAAAAACAGCACCCGGAATACGCCCCAATTATTTATATACTTTAAACACGGCAAAAATAAGCAATCGTGGGTACATTGGGTTGGTATTTGCCTGCATCGGCAACAACTACTTTTTCAACCCACCCACTATACCTGTCACCAACGCCGCCATTTTAGGCGCGGCTGCATGGGCTGCCTCCAGCACCTCCTCGTGGGTTATGATCACCGGCACATCGGTAATACCCAGGTCGGTGATCACGCTTATGGCAAATACCCTCATGCCGCCGTGGCGGGCCACTATTACCTCCGGCACAGTGCTCATGCCCACGGCATCGCAGCCTATGGTGTGCAGCCATTTGTATTCGGCAGGTGTCTCGAACGTAGGGCCTTGCAGGCCCACATAGGTGCCTGTGCGCACGGTTATATTGTTTTTAGCGGCTATTTCTTTGGCCAGTTCTATCAGGGCGTGGTCGTATGGCTGGCTCATATCCGGAAAGCGGGTACCCAGGCGTTCATCATTCTGCCCGCGCAGCGGATGCTCCGGGAACAGGTTGATGTGGTCTTTAATGATCATCAGGTCGCCAATAGCAAATACGGCGTTGGTGCCGCCTGCGGCATTAGATAAGATCAGTGTTTCCACGCCCAGCGCCTTCATTACCCGCACCGGGAAAGTCACCTCCTCCATGCTGTACCCCTCGTAATAATGAAACCTGCCGGCCATCAGCATCACATCTACGCCGTTCATCTTGCCAAACAGCAGCTTACCGCTATGGCCCTTTACGGTAGATACAGGGAAGCCCGGCACACCCTCGTAGTCTATCTCTGTTTCTATTTCTATGGCATGGGTAAGGTCGCCCAGGCCGCTGCCGAGGATGATGCCTGCGATGGGCGTGCTTTTGATGCGGCTTTTAATGAACGCAGCCGTGACTTGTATCTTGTCGTATAAGTTCATGAATTGGAATTAATAATGAGAGTTAGAGCTTGTCATCAGATATGGTGTGCAACCACTCTGCAAGGGCGGGTAAGAATTCTTCTTTGATATCCCAGAGTATTTCATAATCGATGCCGAAGTATTCATGAATGATCCTGTTTCTTAAACCGACTATCTGTCGCCATTCAATTTCAGGGTGCTGCAATTTATAGTCTTCTGGAATCCTATTAGCGGCTTCGCCTATTATCTCGAAATTTCTTACAGTAGCATCAATGGTCTTTTCGTCATGAGTAAACTGCTCATAACTTAACCCTGATGTGTATTTTATTATCTTATTGACTGCTTCAAGCATGTCTTCTAAGAGTAGTAATAAGTCTCTTTTAGACATAGATCAGATCTGGCTTAATAGCATCGAAATACTTTGCTTTAATGGCATTTGCAGAAACCAGGTCAACTTTTTGATGCAATATAAGCTCCAGTTCATCTGCAAGATCAACGTACAGGATGCCAATACTTTTATGGAAGGCAACTAGGATATCCACATCGCTGCTGTCTGATGCCTCGTTTCTGCTGTATGACCCGAAAAGCGCAAGTGTTTTTACACTATACTTTTCCTCAAGCAAAGGTTTTGCAGATTTAAGTGTAGTTATTATTTCCTGGCTGGTAAGCATTGCCCGAAATTACAATAATTTTTAAATATGGCTACTTCTATCCCGCAAATCCCGGGTTGATGACCTCGTTCACAGAACGCTTTACCTGTGTGATGCCGGGATTGCTGTAGGTTACCACACCATCGGTCACGCTCTTGGCGTTGTTATTAGGACTCACGCCCGACATACCCAGCATATGGCGCTGCTCTATAGTATCCAGCGCTGCTTTGCGCACCAGGTGCTGGCCTACTATGGTTTTGATGTCTTTGCCTGCCATGTGCAATATATCGTTCTTCAGCCTTATCTCCCGTGCCATGCGGCCTATCACAAATATCAGCACCACGCCTATAGCCGCCAGCCCGTATATGCCCAGTATCAGGAAAAATAAATTGGTAGCGCCTATGCCGTTGCGCAGCGATGAGCTGTAGAACATCTGGCTCAAAACATTAAAGGGCATGATCTTGTGCATAAAAGCCATGAATGCGATGCCACCTAGAGAGATAATGTAGCAGATAAATTCCGTCATGATGAGGGTGCCGCTGCTCAGCAGGCGCTGTGCTGCGGGCTTGCGCAGGGAGGTGGCCAGGGGGTCCAGCAGCTCTATCTGGTCATTTATCATTACCCGCTCTTCTCTAAACTCTTGCAGCAGATCATCCTTAAGGGTGGTCAATGACATTGGTAATAATTAGTTTATACAAAAATAACGTAGATGTAAAGCAATAACAGCATTTAAGTATCCACAGGTGTGAATAAGTAAGTCTATAGTGATAAATTTCTATAGCAGCCGTGGTGGTCTGTAGCCATATGCTGTTGTTCCTCCGCCATTTGTTCCAGCCCATCGGGCGTGGGCGTGGTATTGCCGGTTACGGTTACTGTATAGCCTGTTTGTGGCTGCCCGGCGGCAGTTGCCTTTACCGGTTTAGATGGCATATATCCGTTTGCCAGCACCGATGCAGTAAAGTCGGTGGCATAATCTTCATTATCGAAGCTGAAAATGATGCCTAAGTTTTTTTGCTCTTTAATGTCCATGCCTGAGGCCTTGTAACGTGCAATAAGCCCTCTTACTGCAGCATACATATTATATGCCCCGCGTATAGTGTTCTCCTCCCTGTCTGCCTTCCAGTTTTTGGCCGGCATGATCTCGGTTAAGTATCTGTAATTTTTGTCGGCGCTGTGCAGGCTTTGTAGCACGGTGTATAGGAAGCCTGTATCCGCTACTGCAAAGTAATACCTTGGCATATCTTCGAGGTGTATATACCCCGTGAAATGTTGCCTCATGGAACTGTCCATCTGTTGCAATATTTGCAGCGGAAAGTTCTCCCAGTAAACAGTATCCAGTGCTTCGCATTTGGTGTAAACACTCATTATAGACTGCAGATCAGGCTGAAGCGTACGGTGCAGCGCACTGTCTGCGGCAGTTATATCCGGGTTCATATATACAGGTCCGGTCGCTACCACATATTTGTAGCGGCTGTCCTTTATTTTCTTGCCCAGTTGGTACATGGCATCTGCTATTTCCTTATGCTTTATGGGTGCTATCTTGGCTTCTTCGCCTACCTGTATACTTGCATCGGTAGCAGTGTACGTATTGCCATCATTGCCGGTAGCGCTGGCTCCATGCAGCAGGAAGGTGCCAGTATGTTTGGCCACCAATACATAAGTAATAGAGATGCTGTTGGTAGTCACATACTCGCCTTTTACAAGCGTTGTGCTCGTATTATTACTTTGGAAGGGGCCGCTCTTTACCGTAAAGTCGCTGAAGTCGTCATGTTTCAGTCCGGTAGCAGTGCCGGTGAATGTGTATTTCACTTCTATATCATTATTTATGCCCGGCTTGTAGTCACTAAGTGTGCGTGTAAATGTTTGGCCATATGCTGTGGCTGAAAACAATATCAATAGGAGAGCGGTGAAGTTGCGGATATTCATAGATGGTTTAATGAGGTGAAATTAGGGAATTTATAAATTCAAACACAAAACAGCAGGCTGCAATACTTGTCACGTCTAGTATATAGGTCAAAATTCAACTTCCTATAATCAAAAACCACCATCCTTTCCTCTTTTCTCCCTACCTTTGCACCCCTTTAGCAGATAGCTCACTAACGACTAACGACTATCTACTAACGACTATCTACTACAAATGAAATACGAAAAAGAAATAGCGCAGCGGCGCACTTTTGCCATTATATCGCACCCGGATGCGGGTAAGACCACACTTACTGAGAAACTGCTGCTGTTTGGCGGCGCAATACAGGTTGCGGGCGCTGTAAAGAGCAACAAGATAAAGAAACATGCTACGAGCGACTTTATGGAAATAGAGCGCCAGAGGGGTATCTCTGTGGCCACTTCCGTAATGAGCTTTGAATACAACAATACCCTCATCAACCTGCTGGATACGCCCGGTCACAAAGACTTTGCCGAGGATACCTACCGCACCCTTACCGCTGTGGACAGCGTAATACTGGTGATAGACAGCGTGAACGGTGTGGAAGACCAGACCCGCAAGCTGGTAGAGGTATGCCGTATGCGCGATACCCCCGTCATTGTGTTTGTGAACAAGATGGACCGTGATGGCAAGTACCCTTTCGACCTCGTAGATGAGATAGAGAAGGAATTGAAGCTGAGCCTGCACCCGCTTTCCTGGCCTATCAACATGGGCAAGGAATTTAAAGGCGTGTACAACCTGCACGACAGCAGCCTGAACCTCTTTACCCCCAGCCAGAAATCTACAGAAGAGAATACAGTGCCTATACACAACCTCGCGGATGCGTTGCTCGATGAGAAGATAGGCCCGCGCGATGCTGCACAGTTGCGCGAAGACGTGGAGCTGCTGCAAGGCGTATATGGCCCGCTGGATACACAAGCCTACCTCGAAGGCAAAGTAGCGCCTGTATTCTTTGGCAGCGCCGTGAACAACTTTGGTGTAAAGGAGCTGCTCGATACGTTCATTACCATAGCCCCAATGCCACAGGGCCGCAGTACCGACAAGCGTTTCGTGGAGCCCGGCGAAGATAAATTTAGCGGCTTCATCTTTAAAATACATGCCAACCTGGACCCACGCCACCGCGACCGTATCGCGTTTCTGCGTGTATGTTCCGGCCGGTTTGCACGCAACACTTATTACAAGCATACCCGCCTGGGCAAGGAGGTGCGTTTCAGCAATCCATACTCCTTCATGGCCCGCGAAAAAGATGTGATCGAAGAAGCATATCCCGGCGATGTGGTGGGCCTGTTTGATACCGGAACATTCAAGATAGGGGATACACTTACCGAGGGTGAAGTAATGCAGTTTACTGGCATACCAACTTTCTCTCCCGAGATATTCAAGGAGCTGGTGAACAAGGACCCGATGAAGACCAAGCAACTGGAGAAAGGTGTGATGCAGCTTACCGATGAAGGTGTGGCACAGCTCTTTACCCAGCATGGCGGCAACCGCAAGATCATTGGTTGCGTGGGCGAGCTGCAATTCGAGGTGATCCAATACCGACTGCTGCAGGAGTATGGTGCATCCTGTTCGTTCGTGCCATTGGCATTTTATAAGGCATGCTGGATCACCGGCGACAAAAAAGCCATAGAAGATTTTGCCCGCTTCAAGCAGAACAACATCATGCAGGATAAAGATGGCAACCTCGTATACCTCGCCCAGAGCGAATGGTTCCTCAACACCGAGCGGCAAAACAACCCGGCTATTGAGTTCCATTTTACATCAGAGTTCAAGACGGCTATGGCGAAGTAGTGATTAGCTGATTTTATGGTTAGCTAATGGTGTAGCGAAATAATGATTAGCTGATTTGATGATTAGCTAATTAGCTGATGGGCCGCAATGTAAAAAAAAGGATGTTGATATTAAAAGATAGTAGCCCTTCCCGATAGCTATCGGGATTAGGCCGGGGTTTATTGTAAAATATGATCGGCTTTAACCGAAATGGCCACGGCAGGAGAAAGACAATGTATGCAGATCATTTGTGTTTCCGGAAATAATTTTACTATTTTTATATTTCACACTTAAATCCAACTTTATGGGGTATATAAAAACACAGCCAATGGCTGCCCTGTGCGCTGCATTCGTTGTTTTCTTTGCAGCCTGTTCAGGCAATGCCACACAGGAGAATAAAACAGCCGCAAAAGATACACTTGCAAAGCCCCGGTGGATAGACCCGCAGAAAGGAAAAATATATGGCAAGGTAAATTTTGTGCAGATACCCCTTACTGCTATAGAGCAGCATATACAGGGTCCGGTAAATACCGTTACCTATAAAGACTACAAAATATCAGAAAAAGACGGCTCTAAAACACTTGACGACAGTGGCTACAATGTCTATGATAAATTCGGACATCTTATAGATCAGAATGAATATAACGCGGATGGCACAGCTAAGTGGCAGTGTATTTATAAGTACGACAGCAACAACAAAGCTGTGCAATACGACCTTAATTTAAAACACCTGAAAGCAAAGTCAATTGTGACATTTAAGTATGACGACAAAGGCCGGAAAATAGAAGAGGACGATATCTCTGACGATAAAA
>CAIVKT010000108.1 GCA_903906615.1 uncultured Bacteroidota bacterium
TCCAGCATTCCTTTTGCTTCCCAATGGGATAATGGTTGCAAAGGCAGCGTTACCTCATCGGGTATCAGTGCTTCCACAGCTGCGATATCTTTCGGGCTTGTAGGGCCGCCGTGCGGGCCCTTTAGCTTAAAACCGTTATAAGAAGGCGGGTTGTGCGATGCGGTGATCACCACACCCTGTTGTGCCCTCATTTGCAATACACCAAGCGATATCATAGGTGTGCTGATGAAGCCCTTTGACAGGAGCACTTTTACGCCGTTGGCACACAATACTTTAGCGGCTGTTTCGGCAAACAGCTCTCCGCCGAAGCGGCAATCATGGCCTACAACTACTTTAGGGTCTTTACCGCCATTGTGCAGCCAGTCGGCCAGAGCCTTGCTCACACGGCCTACATTGTATACTGTATATTCCTGGGCAATGATAGCCCGCCAGCCATCTGTACCGAATTTGATCTTTTCTGTGGTCATATATAGGATTATTTCAAGACCCCTGAAAACACGGGATACTGTTAATTATTGTGAAGCGCAAATTTATAAAACGTTTTCTACCTGCGGGCGTATTAATTTTGCAAAAAAAAACACGCCATGTCTTCTGTAATGAACTCCATAAACCCGGCTACCGGAAAAGAAGTAGCCACCTATACTGCCGATGATGAAAAAAAAGTGGAGCGCACCCTTAAGTTATCTGTAAAGGCTTTTGAGCAATGGCGCGTACTATCTTTTAGCAAGAGGGCGCAGGTATTGAAGAACATTGCCAAAGAACTGCGCAAAGAAAAGGAAGAACTGGCAAAGCTGGCTACCCTGGAAATGGGGAAGCCCATAAAGCAGAGCAGGGAAGAGGTGGAGAAATGCGCCAGGACACTGGAGTTTTATGCAAAGCATGGCGCTAAATTCCTCGCTGACGAGATAGTCGAAACAGATGCGCGCAAAAGCTACGTCGCCTTTAAACCAATGGGTACAGTGTTGGCAATTATGCCGTGGAACTTCCCTTACTGGCAGGTGTTCAGGGCATTTGCGCCTGCGGTAATGGCAGGCAATGTAATGGTGCTAAAGCATGCCTCCAATATATGCGGCTGCGCAAAAGCAATAGAGCGCGTGATCAAAAAGGGTGGGGGAGTAGATGGCTTGTTGCAAACATTATTATTGCCTTCATCAAGAATAGAAACCCTGATAGCACACCCTGCTATACATGCTGTAACGCTTACAGGCAGCACAGCCGCGGGCAGCAAAGTAGCAGAAGCTGCCGGGCGCAACCTGAAAAAGCAGGTATTGGAGTTAGGTGGCAGTGATGCTTACATAATACTGGAAGATGCCGATATGGATGTGGCTGTGGAGATAGCAGTGCGCGGCAGATTAGTGAACAGCGGCCAAAGTTGCGTATCCGCAAAGCGTTTTGTAGTGGTGAAGGCTGTGATCAAAGAATTTGAACGCAGGTATACCGAAGAAATGAAGAAGGCCACTTATGGCGACCCAATGAACGAAGTCAACAAAATAGGCCCTATGGCCCGTCACGACCTGCGCGATCAGTTGCATGAGCAGGTCGTGAAAAGTGTGAAGAAGGGAGCGAAAATATTATGTGGTGGCTTTGTGCCTTCCGATGAAGGTGCCTATTATCCGCCCACAATACTTACGAATGTGAAGAAAGGCATGCCCGCGTATGAAGAAGAGCTGTTTGGCCCGGTTGCGGCTGTCATAGAGGCAAAAGACGAGCAGGATGCCATCCGAATAGCCAATGACAGTATCTATGGCCTGGGTGGCGGCATTATTTCAAAGAACAGGGCAAGGGCGGAGAAGATAGCAGCAGAGCATCTGAACGCCGGTAGCTGCTTTGTTAATGAGTTTGTACACTCCGACCCCAGGTTGCCGTTTGGAGGTGTAAAGCAGAGCGGCTATGGCCGCGAGCTCGGCACTTTCGGTATCAGGGAGTTTGTGAACGTGAAAACCGTTTTTATCAAATAGACGTACATATAATTATGTATGCACAACCCATGTTTCGGTACTTTTTTTGTTTTGCTATATGCGCAATGGCATTAAATTTACACGCACAATCTAAAAGACCAGCTATGTACTCATACCTCGCCCTCGGCGATTCATATACTATAGGCGAGCAGGTGCCTGTGAAGGAAAACTTTCCGCACCAGGCTGTACAGCTACTGCGCAAGCAGAATATAGAAGTAGCGGACCCCATGATCATAGCTACCACCGGCTGGACCACCGATGAGCTTGCCGCATCAATACGTGAGCATAACATAAAGGAGACATTTTCTTTTGTAAGCCTGCTCATAGGTGTCAACAATCAATATCGTGGCCGTAGCGTAGAGAGCTATAAGGAGGAATACACACAGCTGCTCAACACAGCCATAGCCTTCGCCAACAATAAGCCCGAAGACGTATTCGTACTCTCCATACCCGACTGGGGTGCCACCCCATTTGCCGATGGACGCGACAAGGAAAAGATAGCCTACGAGATTGATGCCTACAATGCAGCCTGCAAGCAGATAACCCTGGCCCACAGATGCCATTTTATAGATATTACACCCAGCACCCGCGAAAACGGCCACAAAACCGAATATGTGGCCGGCGATGGCCTGCACCCTTCCGCCAAAGAATACACCATATGGTCTGAAATGCTGGCCGATGAGGTAAGGAAAACGCTGAAAAAGTAATGTTGAGACATTTATGGGTAAGCATTCATCCTTCAAACGATAATGAGTGTTTCGGGGAAAAGAAACTTTCCTTATATTTGAGCAAACATTTAGCATGAAGTATAAAATTTCACTATTCAGTTTTTTATTCGTTGCCCTTTCTTGGTCCTCCTATGCCCAGGTAAAGAAGATATACACTTTTGCGGGTAATGGCTTTGCCGGCTTTAGCGGAGATGGCGCTTTGGCCAGCGCTGCTGAGTTTAGTGGGCCTATTGCCGTTGCGCTCGATAAGCAAAATAATGTGTATGTGGTTGACTTTTATAACAACAGGATCCGTAAGATAAATACATCTGGTATCATCACTACTGTTGCCGGTAGCGGCCTGCAGGGCTATACCGGAGATGGTACCTATGCTACCAGCGCCAACATGTCTCCGCACGGCGTGGCAGTAGACAAAAAAGGCAACATCTTTTTTTCTGATGCCGGTTACGGTGTTATCCGCAAGGTGAATACGCTTGGTATAGTGAGTACTGTCGCTGGTGGTCTTGGCTACGGCTATACCGGCGACGGAGGCCCAGCTACAGCTGCAAAATTCAGCAATGTGTATGGTATTACGTTAGATGATACCGGCAATTTGTATGTCGCAGATGCAGGCAATCACGCTATTCGCAAAATAGATACTTTTGGTGTTGTCAGTACAGTTGCAGGTTCGGGTGTTGCGGGTTTTACGGGTGATGCGGGAGTGGCTACTTTAGCTACACTCGATTCTCCCTATACAGTGGCTATCGACCGTTCAGGTAATTTGTATATCACTGACTACGATAATAATGCGATCCGTGTGGTCGATCCTACAGGAACTATTTCCACGGCCGTAAATACTGCAGGCACCCATGGTTATACCGGTGATGCCGGGCTTGCAATAGCAGCAACACTTAATAACGCTAAAGGCATTGCGGTGGATACCTTAGGCAATTTATACATTGCTGATGCCGATAATAGCGTAGTGCGTAAAGTAGACCATATTACAGGTATTATCACAACAGTTGCAGGCAATGGCACACTCGGTTTTGGTGGCGATCTGAGCTATGCTCTTGGAGCTAACCTGTATAACCCATATGGGCTTGCTGTAGATGCCTATGGCGGTATCTTTATCGCAGATGCTAATAACCAGCGTATTCGCAAAACATACAACCCGGCAGTAGCTGTAAATACAGTAACATTGAATGCCGCAATGGAGATCAGCCCGAATCCTTTTGTTGAGGATATTGCTGTTTCCGGCCTTGCGCAGTCTGATAAGGTGGCTATCTATGATGTCA
>CAIVKT010000109.1 GCA_903906615.1 uncultured Bacteroidota bacterium
GACTTTCTACTATAGGCTTTCGACTTTTTATATCACTCCAAAAATGTACCCGAAGAATTTTCGGCTGATGCGGTAGGTGGAGAATTTGTGTTTGAATACCCCTATGTAGGTATCGGGATATAGCTCGGTGAGGGTAATGTTGTTGTTGGTGTCCAGGTGCTTTTGGTTACGCACCATTTGCCATAGTTCGGTTTGGTCTACGCTGGTGCCATCATCAAAATAACAGATGCGGCCGCCCTCGTACAATCCAAACTTCATTCCCTCATCCAGCCTGCTTTCGAATGTCATAATCGGTTGATTTTAACTTCTTAACACGAAGTTAATAACAATTCATTAAGAATTTAGCATTTGCTGCGCTTTTTTAAAAGATAGTTGTTGATAGTATAGTGAATGAGAATGTGAAGCGCTGTGAGTAGTGGCGCTATGGCTGAATTTACACTTGAAGAGAAATAATGGCTGCTAATGATGCAATAAATGATGGAAGAGGTTCCTGGCTGCAACAAACATTTGCGGCAGGCCCATACCGGTGATGAAGACGATGAGTGAGAGACCGAAAGCGGCGATGGCCATATTGCGGTACAGATTGATCCACCTGAGCTTGTGGGCATTGCTGTTCACCTCGTGCATCAGGTTCTCGAACGAGTATTTCTCTACCAGTTGCTTGCGCTCTATATCGCGGTTCAGTTGGTCATATTCGGCCTTGGCACGCTCCTGCAGCACCTTCCAGGCACGGGGATTGCTGTCTGGTATAGACTCTATGAGCTGCCAGTTCTTGAACTTGTCTATGCTGCTTTTGAAGAGGGCACGGTGTTCCTGCTTGTCCATATTGGGTATGATGCCCTTGTCCTGCAGGTCGTTGTAGGAAAGCGTTTTATGCTCGATGAACGCTTTGAGCAGCGCCATTTCGTCAATAAAAAAACCGTTCTCTGTTGCCGATGCCATTTGCAGCAAATATAGTAAACCGTGCGGCACAACTGTGCAGATAGTTTTTTCCTTTTTGTTAACACAATACGGCACATTTATTGGTGCATACAAAAAAAAACAACACATGAAAAACCTGCTATTTGCCCTGCTACTGCTGGGTACTACTGTGGCACACGCTCAAAACACAGGAAAATATTGCGAGATCAGGGTATACCGCCCAGGCTTCGATAAGTATGTAGCCTCTGTGAATTATGGTGATAAAAGTGATAACAATAACAACTTTATCAAAGACAAGGACGGCCAAAAGATAAAATTTCCTACGCGCATATCAGTTGTGAATTATATGACCGCTCAGGGTTGGGTACTGGTATCGAGCGACTACAATCCGCACTCCAACGAAACCCATTTTTACATGAAGAAGGAGTAAAAGTGTGCGCAACTTGTTAGCAATATGGGGGTAAAAAGGGTGTTTATTGGCTTGGGGTTAACTGTGCTTTCAATACCTTTGCCATCCATTTCACACTCATGGAGGCATCAGTAAAAATATTTTCGGGCAACGCATCCCTTTATCTTGCGGAGCAGATCGCCACTAACTTTGGCCAGGCACTGGGCGCGCTGCACATCCAGAAATTCAGCGACGGCGAGTTTCAGCCGGTCTATAACGAGTCTATCCGGGGCGATTATGTCTTCCTGGTACAGGCCACTTATTCGCCGTCTGATAACCTGATGGAACTGCTGATGATGATAGACGCGGCGCGCAGGGCATCGGCAGGCTACATCACGGCTGTTATCCCCTACTTCGGCCTGGCCCGGCAAGACAGGAAAGACAAGCCACGTGTGGCTATAGCCTCCAAACTGGTAGCCAACCTGCTGACCACAGCGGGCGCCAACAGGGTGATGACCATGGACCTCCACGCCCCACAAATACAAGGTAAAATAGATATACCTGTGGACCACCTGGATTCTTCCGCAATATTTATTCCCTATATCCAGAAACTTAACATAGAAAACATTATCTTTGCGGCCCCCGATGTAGGAAGTACCAACAGGGTGCGGGAAGTAGCCAAGTATTTTGAGGCCGATATGGTGATCTGCGACAAGCAGCGCAAGCGTGCCAACGAGATAGCAGCTATGACCGTAATAGGCGATGTGAGCGGCAGAAATGTGGTGCTGATAGATGATATATGCGATACGGCAGGTACACTGTGCAAAAGCGCAGCGATACTGAGGGAAAGGGGCGCATTATCGGTAAGGGCATTTTGCACACACCCTATACTCAGTGGCAACGCATATGAGAACATTGAAAACTCTATGCTGGAAGAACTGGTTGTTTGCGACACCATACCACTAAAGAAGCAAAGCAGTAAAATAAGGGTAGTGCCTACCGGCGAATTGTTTTCAGTAGCCATCCGCAATACCTTTGAGAATAAATCAATAAGCTCTTTGTTTATACATAGTAACCGCAAATAATGTGGGAGAATGTGATCAATGTGCAAAATGTGACTAGTGCCAGAAATTAGATGGTGTAACAGCTTTCGACTTTCTACTAACGACTTTCTACTAAAAAATAACGACTGTCTATACAAAAAAATCCGCCTCCCGCGATCAGGGAAAACCTTTATTAAAACAATGAACCCGTGCAGTATGTTTGGTGGAATAGCGCACTGCACCGGATCAACAAAAAACTAAGTAATGAAAAGTGTAAAAATTGAAGGAACAAAGAGGACCGATCTGGGCAAAAAAGCTACACGCCAGATCCGCTCTAACGAAGGAGTACCGGCTGTGATCTACGGCGGTAAAGAAACAATACATTTCAGCGCGCCTGTAATGTCATTCCGTACACTCGTGTACACACCGGAATTCCAGATCGCTGAGATCATCCTTGATGGCAAGACCTACAGGACGATCATGAAAGACATCCAGTTCGACGTGGTTACAGATGCCCTGAACCATATTGACTTCCTGGAACTGGTTGAAGACAAGAAAGTGATCGCTAACCTGCCCATCAAATTTACAGGACAGTCGCAGGGTGTAAAAGACGGTGGCCGCCTGGAGCTGAAACTGAAATCGCTGAGCGTGCGTACTTACCCTAAGCACCTTACCGAGCATATTGAAGTGAAGATAGACGACCTGCAACTGCATGGCAACATACGTGTACAGGACGTTGACGCTCCGAATATGGAGATACTCAACACCCCACGTATACCTATCGCATCAGTAGTTACTACCCGCGCACTGCGCCAGGCTGATACAGAAGCAGCCGCCGCAGCCCCTAAGGCAGCAGCTCCTAAAGCCGCTGCAGCAGCACCGGCAGCAGCAGCAGCTAAGCCAGCCGCTAAGAAGTAAGCATTACAACAAATCATATACCATAAGCCCCTGTATAGTACGGGGGCTTATGTTTTTAGTACAAGGGCAGTTGCTGGCATGAAGTTTTGAAATACAGGGGCATGATACTGCAA
>CAIVKT010000110.1 GCA_903906615.1 uncultured Bacteroidota bacterium
AGCATGTCCTCATGAATTCATATTTAGGAATAGCATGATCATTTCTTTTGTTTCTCAAAAAGGCGGCAGCGGTAAAACAACACTGGTAAAACAAACGCTGTACCCTGCCCTGCAAAAACATTATGGCGAAAGCGCCGACAGGCCGGGAATATTCAGAAAGCTATCCGGCGACCTCGATAACATAGGACTTGTGGAAATGGTAGACCAAAATCCTATAGGCAAATCATCGCGCAGTAACCCTGTTACTTATATCAAGGCATATGACGAGATACGCAAGCTATATGCCAGGCAGCCGCTATCTACCATGCGCGGCTTTGCTGAAAAGCATTTTTCCTTCAATACCGATGGTGGCCGCTGCGATACCTGCAAGGGCGAGGGCGAAGTGATCGTGGAAATGCAATTCCTGGCGGATGTGCACCTGCTGTGCGAATCCTGCAAGGGCAAGCGTTTTAAAGAAGAAGTGCTGGAAGTTACCTACCGCGGCAAGAGCATATTCGATATACTGGAACTAAGCGTGGATGATGCCATAGCATTCTTCGCAGATGTAAAGAAACTGGCAAATGCCTTACAGCCCCTCAGCGATGTGGGTCTGGGCTACATAAAGCTCGGCCAGAGCAGCGATACCCTCAGCGGTGGCGAGGCACAGCGCGTGAAGCTGGCATCTTTCCTCGGCAAGAGCAACATGAAGGAGAAAGTACTCTTCATATTCGATGAGCCTACCACCGGCCTGCATATGCACGACATCAAGAAGCTCCTAGGCTCCTTTAATGCGCTCATAGAGCAGGGCCACTCCATTATAGTCATTGAACACAATACCGATGTAATAAAAAGTGCCGACTGGGCCATAGACCTTGGCCCCGAAGGCGGCGTGACAGGTGGCCACCTCCTCTACGAAGGCACTCCCGAAGGCATGAAAAAAATAAAAGAAAGCTATACCGGTAAATATCTGTGACAAATACCGGCATTATCATTACGTAAATGGGCGGGGTTTTCCCGCCCATTTACGTATTACAGAAAATATTTGTAACTTTATTACAAAACCACTGTATGCGCCCATACCTGCTACTACCACTGCTGCTTTGCGCTGTATTCACACAGGCGCAGGTACACACTTATATACCCGACCTCAAAGACACATCGCTGAATACATTGTTCCTTCGCTATCCCAATACGGTGGTATTTGCAAACCTCCCCGATGGTGCGCAAGTAAAATTTAATGGCGACGAGATAAGTCCCATTAGTTACCCAGTGGAAAAAGCCTATAATTTGCGTGTATCTAAAAAGGGCACCTATACCGTGCAGGTATTTGATAAGAACAAAGAGATCTATAAAAGAGATTTTGTTGCCAATAAGGGGATGAGTGACCCGTTTGCTCATTTCGGAATAATAAAAGGCTGGACAGCTACAGCAACTGTAGACGATGTGCTTGCAGACCCTGCCGTGTACTGCGATATACCAGGCAACCCTACTATATACCGTTTTCGCGTTATTCGTTATGACATCATGCTGGTACGCGATGGCGATGTGGAAACGATACACAAACATGTCAGCAATCAGCACATCTCCACTGATGATATTGGTGGCAAAACCTTTGATGAGGAAACAAAACAAAAAATAAAGCTCATGAAAAAAGGGGATAAAATAATTATAGAAGATATAAAAGTAGCAGGCCCCGATAAGCAGGTAAGAACAATGGATGGCCCCATTACCATAACTATAAAATAGCATCGTTTTGTCTTGTGGCACAATTCTATTAGGTTTGATAACCGATCATAATGCAACACACATGATGACTCCCATTAAACTCCCTTTTTACGCAAAGTTGGCGCTCACATTGGTGGCCCTGGTACTTGTATTTATTATCCTCAGAGAGGCATCAGGTATTTTTATTCCACTCACCTTTGCGTTGCTCATATCCATATTATTATATCCTCTCACCCGGTTTTTAGAGAACAGGTGCCATTTCGGCCGCATATATGCTGCAATTACATCAGTGTTCTTATTCATTGCAGCATTATTCAGCTTCACTTATTTTCTTTCCATACAATTACTGGGTTTCTCCAAAGACATACCGCTCCTCAAGAAGCGTTTCCAGGAGTTGTTTAATTCG
>CAIVKT010000111.1 GCA_903906615.1 uncultured Bacteroidota bacterium
CTCACCGGTACTTTATAGTTCATCAGGGTTTCTATGCTGCCCAGTTGTTCCATTTCCTTTTCGGTCACAAAGCTCATGGATATCCCCTTCCTGTCGGCCCTGCCTGTGCGGCCTATGCGGTGTATATAGGCTTCCGGCTGCTCGGGCATATCAAAGTTAATGACATGGCTCACATCCTCTATATCTATACCACGGGCTATGATGTCTGTGGCTATAATAAAACGATAATTGCCCGCCTTGAATTGATTAACTGTATTAAACCTGTGATTCTGTGATTTGTTGGAGTGTATCACACCTACCTGGTCGGCAAAATGCTCCGCAACTTCGTCATACAACTGGTCGGCAAGGCTTTTTGTGGCTGTGAATACCAGCACCTTATTCATTTCGGGGTGGGTCGTCAGCAGCAGTTGTAGCAGGTTAACCTTAGTGTAGAAGTTTGGCACGTGATATACCACCTGCTCTATATTATCCAGCGGCGTACCTGTGGGCGCAGCCTCTACCTTTACCGGCAGGTCGAAGTATTCGTTGGTCAGCACTTCTACTTCATCCGTCATGGTAGCCGAGAACATCAGGTTCTGTCGTTTGGCGGGCAGCATATCCAGCAGGTTCTTGATCTGTGTGCGAAAGCCGAGGTTCAGCATTTCATCCACTTCATCTATCACCACGCGCTTTATGGCTTTCAGCCTCAACGATCCGTTAAGGGCAAGGTCCATCAGCCTTCCCGGTGTGCCTACAATAAAGTCGGCACCGTTCTCCACTTCCAGCGCCTGCGGGTTCATGTTCACGCCGCCATACACGCCTACCGTTACGGTATTCATATGCACGGTCAGCTTCTTCACTTCTTCCTCCACCTGCTTCACCAGTTCGCGCGTAGGCACTATGATGAGTACCTGCGGCAGGCCGTCTTTGGAATATTTCCACATGCGCAGGCAGGGCAGCAGGTAGGCAAATGTCTTGCCCGTACCTGTTTGCGCTATGCCACACACATCCTTGCCCGACATGATAACAGAAAATATCTTGCGCTGTATGGTTGTGGGCGTGGTATAGCCCATTTCATCCAGTGCATTGAGTAATGGCTTGTTAAGATTCAGGTCGCTGAAGTTCATATCCCGTGTATTGCTACAAAGATAGCTTTGTATATTGGATGAGGGTAAGGTTATAATTTCTCGTTGCGCCCAAGCCTTTTCAGCATCTTGCCGTGGGCATACAGGGCGCTGCGAAAGGTAGGCATCACATGGTAAGGGATATTATGCTCGGCAGCCACACTGGCCACTATGCGCGATAGCTTAGGGTAATGTACATGGCAGATGTGCGGGAACAAATGATGCTCGATCTGGAAGTTGAGGCCACCTATGAACCAGCACACCAGTTTGTTATTAGGTGCAAAGTTGGCGGTATTCATCACCTGGTGCACAGCCCAGCTATGCTCCATTTTACGCTCATCATTAGGCGGCGCGTAGTCCGAAGATTCCACCACGTGCGCCGGCTGAAAAATGCAAGCAAGGCCCAGGCCTGCCATTACGTGCATCAGCACCATACCGCCTATTACATGGTACCAGGCAACGCCCGAGAACATAATAGGCAATACAATGATATAGCCCACATAAAACACTTTGAGCAGCGAAAGCTCTATCAGCCCCCTTCTAAGGGTTAGCTTTTGCTTTTGCAACAGTCCGTTTTTTGCATAACGAAACAGCATCAGGTAGTCTTTTGCCGTGATCCAGTAAAGGTTCATCACGCAATACAGCAACCAGGCATATATGTGCTGGTAGCGGTGTATAGGCAGTAATTCCTTCTCCGGCGACATGCGCAGGCCCTTGCCGCCTTCTATATCTTCGTCCAGCCCTTCTACATTGGTATAGGTATGGTGCAGTATGTTGTGCTGTATCTTCCAGTTTTGTGCGTAGCCGCCAAGTACGTTCAGCAGGCCGCCCAGCAGGTTATTCACTGTTTTATTGGTGGTATAGGCCCCATGATTGGAATCGTGCATTACAGACGTGCCTATGCCTACAATTCCCAGCCCCATTACCAACCACGATGCGTAATATAATAACAGGCTGAAATGCACTAAACCGGTAACTATAGCGATATAAGGCACAAAATACATAGAGATCATAGCCACCGTTTTCACGACCATGCTTGTATTATAATGCTCCGGGATATTGTTGGTTTGAAAATACTCATTCACCCTCTGCTTCACATCGTCATAAAAGCTCGCGGTCCCTTTGGGTGCGAATTTTACGATCTGTTTTCTTGCAACTGCTTCCAAAATGCTTATTTTTCGGTCAAAGATAGTATTTTATTCCCTTCATTTGCCCCGCCAGAAAGCCTATTTACCCCTTTCATCAAACTTTATGACATTATAATGTCTATTTAAATGATTACTTGTCTTACATTTACATCAAATTAACAACTATGAAAAAGCAAATCATAATGCCAAGCCTTATTATCGCAGTTGTGTTAGGCGGTATACTCAGCCTCCAATCTTGTGGTAAATTAGCCAACCTGTTGAATTTCAAGCTCAACATGCAGACAGACTCTGTAAACGTGACCATCCCTGTAACTACAGGCGTTAATGGCACGATCACGGTAGGGCCATCAACAACCTCCTATAATGTGGACTCCTTCATTCATGCGCAAACAGGCAACCAGCTCGGTATCGCCAACATCACCAGCGTGAAGATCGCTTCAGTACAGTTTACCCTGGCTAACCCGGATTCTCTGAATAATTTCCAGGATTTCGAATCAGTTTCTGCGCAGTTCTCTTCAAATACCAATACTACGCCATACACTGTGGATATACCGAGCAACCCGGACGTATACGCAGCTACGCTGAGCGCACCCGTTGATAGCTCTATAGAACTAAAAAGCTACATAGGCACCCAGTTCAACTATACTCTTACCGGCAAGCTGCGCAGGTCTACCACCAAGCCGCTTAATTGCACCATTACCTTTAAATTCAATGTAGCAGTACAAGGCTAAGATCAACTCATACTTCTTCTTTAAAAAGCCCCGGATAGCCTCCGGGGCTTTTTTGTGTACACCATTTCCCACTTTACATCCTGCCAATCCTGATCCAGGCCACTACTCCTTCACAAACCTCCCGTTCCACCTATACCCTGATGCGTTATAAGACACAAAATAAACACCCGCACTCAGCCCCGAAATATCCACATCAACTGATGCTGTGTTAACCCTGGCAGTGTTCACCGCCTGCCCGGTGACATTGCAGATAGTAAGCACACCGCCCTGCACACCCTGCGGCGCCCGCACCGTTATATTTTCAGTTGCAGGATCAGGGAACAGCACAACAGGCTGCTGCACTACCCTAACCTCCTGCACACCGAGCGCAGGATTGGCTACCTGCCTGATCACGAAATTCTCATTATCGGTGACGTACAAATCCCCTTTTGCATCCAGCGCTACATCAGCCGGAAACCTGAAGGTTGCATCTATTGCAGCGCTGCCATCTCCTGTATAATCAAACAACCCGGTACCCGCTACCAGGCTGATGATACCCGCTGTATCTATTTTCCGCACCCGGTTATTGCCCTGGTCGGCAAAGTAGAGATTACCTGTATTATCCACCTTCAGCCCCAGGGGCTGAAACAACAGCGCAGCAGTGGCAGGGCCACCATCGCCGCTATAGCCACTGGTATCGCCACCTGTAATGGTACTGATAATGCCCGCGCTGTCCACCTTTCGGATACGGTTGCCGGCAAATTCAGAAAAATACACATTACCACGGGTGTCTGTAGTAACAGCAAAAGGCATATCCAGCATAGCATTGGTAGCCGGGCCGCCGTCGCCACTATAGCCCCTCGTGGTATCACCTGCAATGGTGCTGATGATACCTGCGGTATTTACCTTACGTATAGCGCTGTTGCCACCATCGGCAATGTATATATTACCTGCGGCATCTGCAGCTACACCAAACGGCCCAAACAATTTAGCCGCAGTAGCCGCTATGCCATCCCCATTATACCCGAAAGAATCAATACCCGCTCTACCTGCAAATGTACTGATGATACCTGCGGTATTCACCTTGCGCACTACATTGACACCGGGGTCGGCTATATATATGTTGCCTGTAGCATCCACACACACCCCCTGCGGGTTATACAAGTGCGCATTGGTCGCAGGGCCGCCATCTCCGTCAAAAGAACCGAAAGTACCGCTACCGGCTACAGTTGTAATAATTCCACCGGTATCTATTTTACGGATGCGGCCGTTTTGCGCATCACAAAAGATGATGTTGCCTGCACCATCTATCACCATACCGGCAGGGAAAGAAAGCCCGGCATCCATATCCCAGCCGCCATCTCCATAAAAGCCTTCTGTGCCGGTACCGCAAATAGTATTGATCACAGCATCCTGCGCAGTGGCAGACAAGCAACAAATAAAAACAACAGCAATAGCAAGTAGTAATTTTCTCATTTATTCAGGACTTATTGGGTTACACCTATATAGACGTAAATTTCACCGTAAATATTGGGTTGAAACAAAGATATTCCCATTATGGAACAATTTTTAAGGATGTTACTGAAATGATCCTACTATGAACTGGCTGGTTGTGCTATTTGGCGAGGGAAAAGACCTGAACGTACCGCAAATGACAG
>CAIVKT010000112.1 GCA_903906615.1 uncultured Bacteroidota bacterium
ATGCAGCCGCTACGACCCCTCCCGTAACAAGCGCTACTGCCTGCTTAGATACTTTTTGCAACCACGCAAATAAATAATACACCGCAGGAAAAATGATGCCGATACAAGCCAGGTACATATACCTGTCGGCCAACAGCACATCGCCAAACTGCACAAATTGCAACAGCAGCATAATATTGACTGTGTAAAACACAATACCACCGCACAGCACATACCACTTTTTACGGTAAGCAATTACACCGAGCGCAAGGATCAGCAAGGCTACCAGCAAGTATAGATATTGCAATACACCCAACTTTTCGGGATAAGGATACAATACCGAAAGCTGCACCGGAACTAAAAAGTGAACAATATACTGTACATAGGCATAGCCCGCATATACCACTGTATCAAACCCTCCATACTCCGGGTGAGCATCCAGGAAATGCCCCGATGCCTGCGCTTTTACAGCCACTGCTCCCACTACCGCAGCTACAATAAGTAGTGGTATCTTCTCTATCCACACCTTCTTGCTTTTCAGGTCGCGGGCCATCCATAAATCCAACGCCAGCAACGACAATGGCAGCGCCACACCCACCGCTTTCGAGAGCATAGCTGCAACACCCAGCAGGCATACAATAAGCAGGTTCTTTGCTGTGGGTGTTTTTAGATAAGTAGTATACTTCAATAATGCCAGCAGGCTGAACAGCCCGCACAGCAAGGTCTTGCGCTCTGCAATCCACGATACGCTTTCTGTTTGCACCGGGTGCAGCGCAAAGAACAGCGCCACAAACAGCCCTACCATTTTGTTGGGCTGCAACCTGTTGATCAATAAATACAACACTATCGCCGTACAGGCATGTAGCAACAGGGAGGTGAAATGATACATACCCGGCTGGTCGCCACCCAGCACATGGTCCATAGCATAAGAGGCCATAGTGAGCGGCTGGTAATTGCCAATGTAAAAATGAGAGAACCACGCAGATATATGTTCCCAGCTCAAACCCTTGATATCCTTGTTCTGAAATACATAGTCGGCATCATCCCATGCGCTGAAACCGGCATGAAACACCTTGCTGTAAGCAGTGCCAATTGCTACCAGCAGCACACCTATATGCAGCCACAGTTTATTATCGCTTTTTACCGGAATTTCCTTCACTGTGCAACCTTTGAATTCTTTTTGAGGCCAAATATACTCATCTATATGTAGCAGGAAATACTCCGGAATAAAACATCTGCTGTCGCCATGCCGCCCTGCTCGTTAAAATACCACCCACAACGCTGATTTTTTGAACATTTACTTTTGAATTAGATTACATTTGCGCATTATTTTTTTAATTATTCACATTCATGGAATTCAAGATACAGCAAAAGCCTGCCGCAAACAACCGTCTATTCATTATTGATGACGCTAAAAAAATAACTTCGGTACCCGACCTTACTACGCAGGAGGTCGGCTATGCTAAAGCAGCATTCGCTACTGAACAGTCGCTGATCACCATCAACCGCTACAACCATTTTATTTTTGTTTACCTGCTGAAAACGAAAAAAACAGACTGGCAAACCGGCGAAGCCTGCCGCAAGGCCGGCGCAGAGGTGCAGGCTGTGTGCAACAAGCTAAAGCTCACCGATATTACCATCACCAATGCCTCGGCAGTTGCCGCAGCAGCTACGTTGATGGCAGAAGGCATCGCCCTGGCCAACTATCAATTCCTCAAATACCGCACCGAGGCAAAGAAAATAGCCAATACGCTACACACCGTTTACTTCACCAAAGAATCGGCCACCTTGCAGGATGTGAATAACCTCTCCGTTATCACGAGCGCAATTTATTCGGCACGCACATTGGTCAATGAGCCACTTAATTTCCTCTCTGCCGTGCAGCTTTCCAAAGAGATCATGCAACTGGGCAAGGAAGCGGGCTTTAAAGTTACGGTACTCAATAAAGCGCAGATACAGAAAGAAAAAATGGGCGGCCTCCTTGCCGTGAACATGGGCAGCCAGCAGCCGCCCACCTTCACCGTGATGGAATATGTGCCTAAAAAAGCCATCAACAAAAAACCTATAGTCCTGATAGGCAAGGGTGTAGTGTATGATACCGGCGGACTGTCGCTGAAGCCTACACCCAACTCCATGGACCGCATGAAGAGCGACATGGGCGGCGCCGCACTCGTAAGCTGCGCTATGTATGCCATCGGCAAAATGAAATTGCCATTGCATATAATTGCTCTTGTACCTGCCACCGACAACCGCCCCGGCGAGAATGCGTACGTACCCGGAGATGTGATCACGATGTACAGCGGCGCAACCGTAGAGGTACTTAATACCGATGCCGAAGGCCGGATGCTGCTGGGCGATGCCCTGCACTACGCCAAACGCTATAAGCCTGAGCTCGTGGTAGACTTTGCCACTCTTACCGGGGCAGCCTCTGCCGCTGTGGGCGAACATGGCATTGTGTGTATGGGCACTGCCGATGAAAAAACAAAACAATCATTCCGCGAAAGCGGCTTCCGCCAATATGAGCGCCTGGTTGAATACCCGCTGTGGGATGAATATGGCGAGCAGATAAAATCAGACATTGCAGATATTAAAAACGTAGGCGGCGCCACAGGCGGCGCTATTACCGCAGGAAAATTCCTGGAACATTTTACTGATTACCCATGGATGCACTTCGACATCGCAGGCGTATCGTTTGCCACAGCTAAGAAGGGGTACTACCCCGTTGGCGGCACGGCATATGGTATGCGCATGTTGCTCGACTTCCTGGGCCATTACCCAAAAGCTTGATCATTCTCAAAAAACTACTCATGCAACCCAATAACGAAAAACCAATTATCGGCATTACCACAGGCGACCTCAATGGCGTAGGTATGGAGGTCATCATCAAAACCTTCTCCGATAACCGTATGCTCGATCTGTGTACACCTGTTATTTTCACTTCCAATAAAGTGGTCAATTATTACAGGCGCATAGTTCCCGACCTTCCTTTCAATTTCACCAGCACCAAAGACCTCACCAAGCTCAATCCGAAACAGGTCAACATCTTCACCTGCTGGGAAGAAGAAGTGCCGATACAGCCCGGCGTACTCACTGATGCCGGCGGCAAGTATGCCATACGCTCACTGATGGTAGCCACGCAATGCCTCAAAGATGGCCAGCTCGATGCTATCGTTACTGCGCCTATACACAAAAGCAATACCAACATACCCGACTTTCCTTACACCGGCCATACACCTTTTTTTAAAGATAAATTCGGCGTAAAAGATGTAGTGATGATGCTGTATAGCGGCGGCTTTCGTGTGGCGCTGGCTACTGAGCATATACCTATCTCGAAAGTATCAGCAGCCATTACCAAAGAACTGTTACAAACAAAGCTGGCCATATTGAAAGAATCGCTGATCAAAGACTTTGGTATTGATAAGCCGCGCATAGCCGTACTGGGGCTTAACCCACACGCAGGCGACGAAGGACAGATAGGTAATGAAGAGCAAACAGTGATCAAACCTGTGATTGACAACCAGAGGCAAAACGGCAATCTTGTTTTTGGCCCTTATGGCGCCGATGCATTCTTTGCGCGTGGCATCTATACGGAATTTGATGCCGTACTGGCCATGTACCACGACCAGGGACTTGTGGCCTTTAAATCCATCGCACAAGGCGAAGGTGTCAACTATACCGCAGGCCTCCCCGTCATCCGCACATCACCCGATCACGGTACTGCATTCGACATTGCAGGCAAGAACATTGCCGAACCGGAATCCTTCCGTGAAGCGGTTTTCCAGGCCATACAATTGCTGGAACAACGCAAACAATACGCAGACAACACAGCCAACCCACTGAGAAGGGGTAAAATAGCCAAAGACGAAGAAACAGAAAAGATCGCCTGACCCGGCACCTATATTTATACAAAGCCCGTGCTGATGTGCGGGCTTTGCTATTTTGCAGCAACAGCTGGCGCTTCGGACTCCAAGACCCTCTCAAAATAGCAACGGCCGCCTTGAAGGGCAGCCGTTGCTATTTTATAACTTACCGAAGCTTAGTTCGAATTCTTCACCAGCTTCTCGGCTTTCACCATGTGGTTGCTGGCATCGTACAGCATAATGGTGTAGATACCATCTGCGAGGCTGCCTATGCTTATTGTTTTTGCCGCAGCCTGGTCTATAAGTACTCTGCCATCCATACTGCTGATCACTGCACGCACATCCATAGGTGCTTCTACTTGCACCGTGTTCTGCGCAGGATTAGGGAATATGTTGATGTTCATGTTTGCGGCTGTTGTCACCGGCACACTCACACCCGAACATGTTTCAGGGATCTGTGCGGAGAACGACTGGCAACCATTGATATCTGTCACATCCACAGTATACCTGCCGCTGCCAATGCAACGTAGTACACTGTCTCTTGCACCGGTTATTATTGCGGCATCCTTATACCATTGGTAGGTAACGAATGTGTTCTGTGTATGGAAGCTATCGTTGTAGAAAGACACCAGCGGATTAGGCAACGGGTTCTCTGTTACCGTAGCCGAAGTGCTGACGATAGGGCAGGCACCGCCATTGGTCACTGTAACGCTGCAGGAATAAACACCTGATACCAGAGCCGTATAAGTAGCGCTGACAGCCCCGGCAATAGCCACACCACCATCGTACCATTGGTAGGTTACAGGGCCTGCGCCGGATACGATCGTTACAGCCAAGGTAGCGCTACCACCCCAGCAGAAGGAAGTTGATGTAAGCGGCAGGATGGCCGGTGTAGTCACTTCTGTCAGCGATTCTGACGCCGAGTAGTTGCTGCAACCTGCTAAAGTAAGGTTAGCCTCGTAAGTGCCGCTGGTAGTCGCAGAGTACGTAGCCGATACAGCTCCCGGAATCAGTACACCATTCCTGTACCATTGGTAGGTTTCACCCGCCACAGTAGGCACAGTAAGTGATGCGCTGCTGCCCTGGCAGAATACATCGGTTCCGGTTACAGAGATAGCGGCAGTAGGCAATGGATTTACATTCACTATTGTAGTTGCCGATGTGGTGCTGCAACCCGTAGGATTTTGGTCTATCACATAATAAGAACCCGATGTTGTTGCGGTAAAGCTGGTATCTGTTTCGCCAAGTATTGGCCCGGATGCGTCATACCATTGATAAGTATAGCCTATCCCGGTATCCGAGGTGATCTTCACACTACTGCCTGCACAGAAAGTAGTAGCTCCTGATATGCTTACCAGGCCGGCTGGCGATGGCACCATATTCACAACTATAGTATTCGATGTCACTGTACATCCTGTGCTGTTGGCAGCAACTGATGAATAGGTGCCGTTGGTAGTAGGCGTATAAGTGGCATTCGTAGCGCCCGGTATGGCCACGCCACCCGATTGCCATTGGAAGGTAGCCCCGGCCGTACCGGTAGCCGTTAATGTAACACCCACACTCACACACGCATTTACGGTGCCTGAAGTAGCTGCCGGCACACTGGCTATAGTTACTGCTATAGGGCTTACGTTCACTGTTACAGGCACCGATACGCTCGGGCATAGCCCGTTGGATACATGCACAGTATAAACTCCGGGGGACGAGCCCAATACGGTGAGCGTGGAAGCAGTAGCACCAGATATCAATCCCGGGTTATACCACTGATAGGTAAGTCCTGCACCTGTGCTGGCGGTAAGTTCCACAAAACCACTGGGGCATATCGTCAGCGGCCCTAAAGCCACTACTGTATCCGGGGCCAGCGGGTTCACAGTTATTGTCTTTGATACTTCACAACCACCTGATGTGGAGCTGAAGGTTATTATATCTGTACCTGCTGAGATACCCGTAAGTATACCGGTTGCAGAACCTATCGAACCTATCGAAGTAGCGCTGCTGCTCCAGGTACCGGATACACCACCAGCACTATAAAAGGTAGAGGAAGCCTGGCATACACTATTTGCCCCTGAAATCGTTGCAAAAGCATTGACTGTCACAACGGTCGTTGCTAAGCAGCCATTTAACGCAGTATAGGTAACAGTAGTAGTACCTGCGGTCACACCTGTTGATAACGTTGTTGAGGCGCTGCCGGTAGTAGGGGACACTGTACCCACCGTTAGTGGGCTGTTGCTCCATGTGCCTGATGCGCCTGTGGCATCATTCAGTGTTATTGTTTGCCCGGAGCATATAGCCAGCGAGCCGCCACCAACAACTGTTATAGCTGCCGGAGATGTGTTCACCGTAATAGGGTAAGTTACATAACAGCCTGTGGGCAAAGTAAAGGTAACTATACCTGTTGGGGCAGTTACGCCCGTCACTATACCCGTTCCAGCACCTACAGATACACCTCCGCTCGATGTCCATGTACTCGTGCCGGATGCGTCATGCAGCGTCACTGTACTTCCGGTGCATACCACATTGGGGCCGGTAATTACCGCAGGCAACGGGTTCACAGTAAATACCTCCGTTCGGAAGCAGCCTGTTGATGCAATGGTATTGGTAATATTTGCAGTACCGGTACCGCCCGTCGCAGTAACGATACCTGTCGATGAGCCTACACCCGCAACGGGGATATTGTCGCTCGACCAGGTACCGGAAAGGCCTGATGAAACAAGGGTTAGTGCAGGGTCTCCGATACACATCTTGGTAGGTGTCCAAGGAGCAGGCGCCGGATTAATGTTCATGTTCAATGTAGTGAAACAGCCTGTAGTGGTTACGCTATATACGATGATAGCAGTAGTCGTAACTGAAGCCGTAGACACGCCGGTTACCTCACCTGATGATGAACCGACCGTTGCATTCGTAGTACTTAAACTACTCCATATGCCCGGCGTAGTCGGGTCTGATAATGATACAGAATCCAGTTCGCATACACTGGTGGGGCCTACTATTGGCGAAGGCAAAGGATTGACGGTCATATTGTAAGTGGCAAGACAGCCGGTAGCAGTAACCACTTCGGTAAGGGTCACATTGCCTGCGCTGGCACCCACTACTACTTCTGATATACCGGGGCCGGGGCTTAGCGTCACATCGCCATTGTTAGCGCTCCAGCTACCACCAATCGTTGTGTTTAAGGTTACCGTAGATCCGATACATACCTGTGTGGATCCACTGATCACAGGCACAGGATTTACAGTTACTACCTGTAGCCTTAAACAACCCGTTACCGGTAATGTATAAACTATAGAGTCCAAACCGGCACCTGGGCCATATGGATTAAATGCGCCTGAAGTAGGATCTACGGAGCCGGTTACCGTTGACACGTTAATATTGCTCCACGTACCACCACTTGGTCCTGAGATAAGAGATCCGACAGTACCTACACAATAGCTCGTTTGCCCGGTAATAACCGTAGGGCGGGGATTTACAGTAACTATCTTCTCCGCAAAACAGCCCGTACCGGTAATAATATATTTTATAGTATCCACACCTCCTGCTATAGCAATCCCCGTTACTGAGCCGCCCGAGCTAACAGTGCCAATGGCAGTGAATACACTGCTCCAGCTGCCACCGCTTGATGTTTCCGTTAATGATATGGAAGAGTGCTCGCACACCTGGGTAGGCCCTCCTATCGGGTTAGGTACAGCCTCTAAGGTTACCAATTTCGTTTTGGTACAGCCCGATTTTGTGGTGTAGGTAACCGTAACCGTGCCTGTTCCACCCGCCGGCCTTATCACACCTGTTAATGGGTTGATGCTCGCTAATGTCACCGGGGTAAGGCTCCATGTCCCCCCTGTTATAGTGTTCGTTTCAGCTTCCACGGTATCGTTCACACATATAGCCGAAGGGCCGCCGATCACAGACGGCAATGGATCAACCGTAAACACTACCGTAGCCGCACAACCGCTGGGGTAGCTATAGCTTATGGTGGTTGTGCCTGCAGTAGTGCCCGTTACGGTCACCGTAGCGCCTGCAGTTGCAAGGCTCACTATCCCGGATGGCGTAGCCGTCCAGGTAAGGCCAACGCCGGTTGTTACATCCGTAAGTACCTGCGAGCCAAGCTGGCATACAGAGTCTATCCCGCGGATGGAGTCAGGCACAGGGTTGATGATGAGCAGGCCGCTGTTGGTACAGGCGCCTGCTGCTGACGTAAAAAATATAGTTGCCGATCCTGAGCTGTCGCCCGTTACCACGCCGCTCACAGAATCTATTTTTGCGCGGGATGTATCAGATATGCTCCATTTGCCGGTCACTGATTCAGATAAGGAACTAAGCGTAGAGCCTACACATACAAATGAAGGACTGGCAAATGCAGGAGGTAATGGATTTACAGTTACCAGGTAAGTAGTAAGGCAGGCCGTGCCTAATGTGTAGGTGATGAGTGTAGAACCGCCGCTAGTGCCTAATGCAGTTCCCGTCACTAGACCGGAGGTAGAATTTACAGTAGCTATGGTAGGGTCGGTAGTGCTCCATACGCCACCCGCTGAAACATCGTGTAGCAATGTCGTAGACCCTGTACATACA
>CAIVKT010000113.1 GCA_903906615.1 uncultured Bacteroidota bacterium
GCCATGCTTTGCGCTGTCATTGAGCAGGTGCATCACTGCTTTGTTATACTTGGTAGTGTCGAGTTCGGGCGGCGGTGCCGGTGCTGGTGGCTTTGCGGGCTCTTCCACTTTAGTGCTGTGTTTTGTGGTGTCGTTGCCGGAGGCATTTTTCTGGCCATTGGATGTGTTGCATCCAAAAAGAAAAAAGCCGGAAAGCAAAAGTGTGTTCGATAATATTGTCTTTGGGTTAAAGCTATTCTTTAATGAAGGCGCTTTGCTGTTGTGCATATGGGTTAGCTGAGTTTTTGGGTTGTGAGCAGCAAGTAAACATAGTCTTAATTCTTTGCCCTTTACTTGGCTATGACCGCAGACTTGATTAGTTTTGCTGTACAAATATATGCGTAAACTATATCACGTTAAGGATTTTATTGAGTGGCAGGCATTTGGTGTTTGCCAGGCAATAGGCGACAGGATAGGGGTGGCTACCTCCCGCATCCGTTTGTGGTTTATTTATATCTCTTTTCTCACCCTCGGGTCGCCCATCATTGTGTATATGATCCTGGCTTTCTGGATGAATATCAAGAACTACATCCTGTTGCGCAGGAGAAACCCGGTGAGGTGGTAGTTACGTTGGACGCAAAAAAAATCATCAATTTTATAATTCTATTTGATCATATGATCAAAAGTTTTTAAAATTTGTTATCTTGCGTTCATTAGAAAAATCAAATCCCGGCACATATGTCATTACGTTGGAGAAATATACTGTTATCATTATCGGCGGCATCCTTAGTTGTTACCTCCTGCTCTAAGAAGATAAGCTCAGATAATCCGTTGCCCACCACTTATATACCTTCTGTGATCATCAGTAGCGATAATAATGTGCTATATGGCATAGATCCTTCATCCGGCAAGAAGAACTGGGAATATGCATTGCCCTTTCATGCGGCAGCAAGTGGTATCGTATTCATGCCGTCTCCCCTGTTATACCACGAGATGATCTACCAGCCAAGTGCTTATTCTGACACGATCTATAAGATCAATTCAGAGACAGGCACTATTGTTAAGAAGATCGTATTACTGGATCCCACTATTACCACGCCTACGCCATTGCTGTTCAATGTACAGTCTACCCCGATAGCCGATGCCAACCTGGTATACCTCACTACCATGAACGGTAGCATATATGCTTTTGATACAGGCACTTACAAAGTGAAATGGTCTTATGGTGGTGATGCCACAGGCTGCGTTTCATCGCCTGTTATCTACAATGGCGATGTGTTCTTTGCCACCACCGGCGGTCATGTATATTGCCTCGATAAAACCGCAGGCCCCGATGCCGCAGGTAATCCGATATGGGCATATCCCGGCCCCGACACCCCACCTTTGGCGGTTAACCCACAGTTCAATTCTTCGCCAGCTATATGCCCGCCATACCTTTATATAGGCAGCGCCAGCGATAGCAACATGTATTGCATATACCTTACCCCTCCGGCCGATCCTTTAGGGCCATCGTTACCTGTCACCAATGCCGCCCGCTGGACATATAAAACCTTCGGCGCTATCAACAGCTCGCCTACAGCATCTTATGGCAAGTGTATCTTTGGCAGCAACGACTTCAATGTATATTGCCTCGATACAGCATTATCTCCACTTACAGGTACTGCCGGTCTTATCTGGAAATACCCTACTACCAGCCAGATCAATTCATCGCCCATCATCAGCAACCAGGTGGTATATATTGCCAGCTACGATTACAATCTCTACTCCCTCAATATCATAGATGGTACTGTGAAATGGAAATTTGCCACCACCGGCCTCGTTAAATCCAGCCCCGTTCCTTATAATGGGTCCATACTGGTAGCCAGCTACGATGGCTATTTATATGCTGTAGATTCTTCCCAGGGTACATTGCAGTGGAAGTACAATGTGAGCGGCAATATCCAGTCATCGCCTGTGGTAGATAACCTTACCGGTGGTAATTTTGTATCGCAGATCAGCGGATTTGTGAATTAATTATATTATCATATTATTATAAATCGAGCCCTTGCCCTACGTGCAGGGGCTTTTTTCATGCCTGTTGCGGGGTGCGGGCAAAAAAATCGCTACCTTTAGTTCATAAGATCATTGGCAGAATGCTGTATGCAGTTGTAGATATTGAGACCACGGGGAGTTATGCGGCAGGCAACGGCATCACGGAGATAGGTATTGTGATACACGATGGAGAGAAGGTGCTCAACTTTTATGAGACCCTCGTGAACCCACGCATACCTATTCCTTACTTCATACAACGGCTTACCGGCATCAATGATAAGATGGTGGCTAATGCGCCCACTTTCGGGGAGGTGGCCGGGCAAATAAATGAGCTGCTGCAAGGCAAAATATTTGTGGCCCACAATGTTAATTTCGATTACTCCTTTGTAAAGTACCACCTGCAAAATGCAGGCTTCCAACTGGACACTAAGAAGCTATGTACAGTGCGGCTGGCACGCAAAGTATTGCCCGGCCTCAATGGCTATAGCCTGGGCAAACTAACGCAGCAATTAGGCATCAACCACGGCAATCATCACCGCGCGGGTGGCGATGCGCTGGCTACCGCCGATCTCCTGCGCATGATAGTGGAGCAGGACAAAGACGCTGTGATAGCCGGTATGCTGAAGGGGCGCAACAGCGAGCAATACCTGCCGCCGCACCTGCCTGTAGCCGACCTGGACCAACTGCCCTCCACAGCGGGTGTGTATTACTTCTACAACGTAAACGGCAAGACCATATATGTAGGCAAAGCCAAGAACATACGCCGCAGGGTAAAGAGCCATTTCTCTAATAATAAAGTAACCCGGCAGAAACAGGATTTTCTGAAAGAGACCTTCAGGGTGAGCTATAAAGAGTGCGCCACCGAGCTGATGGCGCATGTACTGGAGAGCGCCGAGATACGCCGCCTGTGGCCCATCTTCAACCGCAGCCAGCGCGGCTATCTTGCTAAGTTCGGGCTGGTGGCCTATGAAGACCAGCAGGGCTACCAACGGCTCGCTGTAGAGCAGATGCGCCGCAGCATGAAGCCGCTCTATACCTTCAATACCATCACCGAAGGGCATAACAGGCTCAAAGAACTGGTAACAGAGTTTGATCTTTGTCCAAGGATGTGCAACATAGCCACCGTATGCGAATGCGCCTCTCATCTGGCCCCCGCCGAATACAACAATAAGGTGGAAGAAGCGCTGACGTGGATGCGCAAGCACCTGCCCACCTTTGCGCTTATAGACAAGGGTATTGATGATAATGAGCACAGTTGCATACTGGTGATGGAGGGCAATCTGTATGGCATGGGCTATCTCAATGATAAACAGAAGCAACTCAAAAGCATTAAAGTAATACAGGAAAGCATAGAGCCGCTACAGGATAATGACTACATCCGCAACCTCGTCTTCCGTCACGCTGTGGAGTTCCCGGAGAAGTGTGTTTCTTTTGCTTAGTAGAGTTTTCCCACACTCCTGAGCATTTGCCGAAGGGAAAAGTATGGGACACCTATGTACTCACCTTTTACCTAACTTTACACCTCATTTGTACACATGGCCAACGCGATAATCAAGGTAAACAACCTCGTTAAAAAATACGGTGATTTTGAAGCAGTAAAGGGCATCTCTTTCGAAGTGATGGAAGGCGAGATATTCGGTTTGCTGGGTCCCAATGGCGCCGGAAAGACCACCACGCTGGAGATACTGGAAACGCTGCGCCAGAAGACATCGGGCGAGGTGTGGCTCGATGGCAAGAACCTGGACCAAGACCCGCAGGGCATCAAGAATATAATAGGGGTGCAGCTACAGGCCGCCGGCTATTACCCCAACCTGAACCTGAAACAAATAATAGACCTCTTCTCCGGCCTCTACAACAAAGATGTGGATGCCATGGCCTTGCTGGATACCGTGAACCTGCGCGAGAAGGCGAAGAATAAATTCAAAGAATTATCCGGCGGACAGAAGCAACGCTTCTCTATTGCCACCACGCTCATCAACGAGCCGAAGATCATCTTCCTCGATGAACCCACTACGGGCCTCGACCCACAGGCGCGGCGCAACCTGTGGGAACTCATCAAGCAGCTGCGCCAGCGCGGCTGTACTGTGGTCATTACCACGCACTACATGGATGAGGCAGAAGAACTGTGCGAGCGCGTAGCCATCATAGACAGCGGCCAAATCATAGCCCTAAGCACACCAAGCGAACTGATAGACAAGCTGCTCGCAACAGGCTTTAAACGCCCCAAAGCAGTCAAAGAAGCCAACCTGGAAGATGTGTTCCTGAA
>CAIVKT010000114.1 GCA_903906615.1 uncultured Bacteroidota bacterium
CAGGATCAATATAGTATTGATAATGCGGATAGATAATGAGCAACACTATGCACATCAGCAATGCTGATGTAAAGAAGGGCGTGTATTTCTTAAATGTCTTCACCTATGCTGTTTCTTTTTTTACGCCCGTAAATCCTATTACCGCACTACCTATTACGATGAGTGATACCGGTAAGAAGTACCTTGTATTAGCTATAGTACCTGTGGCTACAGCAAAGTACACCACCAGCCCTAAGACAAACGAGCGGATAAGCCAGTGCACCTCCTGTCGGAAGAAGAAACGGATAAAGCCTGTAAGCCGCCACAGGCAAACTAAGAATACTATGAACACCACGAATAGCGACTTATTATCACTAATGTATGGCCCCATGCCCATGATGCCGTTCTTTTTCAGCGCCACATAAAAGCCCTCCTGCCGCTTGCTGTAGAGTTTGCCATAGGTAAGCTTGCCCGTAAAAATATCTATCTCTGCTTTGCCCGGCTCTATGAATATGCGCAGGCTGTTGCGCAAGTGAAAAAGCATGTACGGCACAAAATTCTGCTTCAGCAACTGCATACCCCTGCGGTTGCCATATTGATACCGTTCCGGGTAATCTTCGATAGCCAGGTATTTAGCCCGCTCATCAAACCAGAACTTTTTGGCGCTATCGGGGCTGTAGTGCTTGCTGATGTAAGGAAAGAAATAGTACCCGGCATTAAAAGCCTGGTTGCTGCTAAAGTGGAACTGCCCGGTGCGCTCCAGGTTCATCTCATTATACCCTAATACTGCGCACAACGGTATCAGCGCTATCAGTATTGGCCGCTGCATCTTTATCTTTTGATGTAAGGCAACAACAATAACGATGAGTATATGCGGCAATACAAACGGGTATAACACCGGCTTCACCATTAGCCCGGCCACAAGGGCAAGGCTCATCCATATCCCAAACTTCAGTTGCCTTGTTTGCAGCCATTGCACAAACATGCCGAAGTAGAGCAGCGTGAAAGTCTGTAACAAAATATCGGGCGCTATAGTATTGGCATTAATGAATTGTGATGGATAACAAATGATCAGCAGCAACAACACCCAATCATATTTTTTGTTGTAGCCTATGCGTGCAAACACCTTACGTGCATAAATGATATTGCAAATGGAGAGCAGGTTTTGCAGTACGATCACGATCCAGTTATTGACAGTGAACATATACACAGATAGCAGGAACAACGGGTATAATGGTTGCCGCTGTGTCATGTACTCCGTCTCTATGGGCATAGCGGGATTGCCGCTATAAAAGAAATTGTATTGCTTGATGTTCAGCGCCTCGTAGATGTACTCGAAAGAGTCGCCCATGTAGATACGCGTGAATTTACAGGCCAGTAAAAAAAAGACGATATGCACCAGCACAATGGTGCCGATGAATATCTTATCCTTTTTATCAAGCCTTATTTTCATTGATCCAAACCAATTAACCTATCAACCTATCAACTTATTAACCTATCAACTTTCCTACCCTCAGCATTCGCCAGCTATCGTTCATATCTTTTCTTATCTCTACATTCTCATATCCTTCTTCCTCAAAGAGTGCCTTGCATTCAAAAGCATGGGCAGTATCCAATTCGCAATAAATATACCCGTTAATGTTCAAATGCTCTTTGCCGAAGTCGGCGATGGCTTTATAGAACACTAACGCGTCTTCATCAGGTACAAAAAGGGCTATGGATGGCTCATGGTCTTTTACATTGGTGTGCATAGCTGCTGCATCAGCGGCAGGTATGTAAGGAGGATTAGAAACTATAACATCATAATTACCCAGTTTATTGCGCTCATCCTGTTTTAAAAAATCTATATGCTCAAATTGTATGCCTGCACCTAAATTATCGGCATTCTTTTCGGCGACTACCAGGGCATCTGTGCTAATGTCACAGGCATCTACCCATGATGCAGGTAATTCCAGATTCAAGGATATGGGAATACAACCACTACCGGTACCAATGTCCAGTACCTGCACCCCGGTTTTGCCACGGTTGTCGCTAATGATCCATTGTACCAATTCTTCGGTTTCGGGGCGGGGTATCAATACATTATTATTTACAAAATACTCCCTACCCATGAACCATGCCCTGCCGGTGACGTATTGAAGTGGAACTCCCTTATTTAGTTTTTCTAATGCTTTGTCATACTCCTCCTGCTGTGCTTCGGTGAAAATGGTGTCTTTCTCCATCAGCCGGGAGTATTTATCCAGCTCAGTGATCCAATACAACACTTCATGTGCAATAGCCACCGCCTCCCGCTCGTCATAAAGCGGTTGCAGCTTGTTCTTCAGATCATAAAATGCCTGGCTATAGGTGAGCATGGGGTAAAGATAAAATGAAAAACCCCAAACCCCTAAAGGGGCTCCCCCTTATTTCCTATATCCGTCGTGAACACGGTTATTACGGTTTAGTTTTACCTTTACAGCAATATGACCGCCGAACAATACATGCAACACTGCCTGTCGCTGGCACAGCAGGCCAAAGGCCATACCGCGCCCAACCCCATGGTGGGTGCAGTACTCGTATATAACGATCGCATCATAGGCGAGGGCTGGCACCACTTCTATGGCGCCGACCATGCCGAGGTGAACTGCCTGAAGAATGTAAAAGAAGAAGATAAGCACCTTATTCCCGATAGCACCATGTATGTGACACTGGAGCCTTGCGCACACCAGGGCATCACCCCACCTTGTGCCAATAGATTAGTCAAAGAGGGCATCAAAAAAGTAGTGATCGCCAACAAAGACCCTTTTGAACAAGTAAGTGGCAGAGGTGTTGAAATATTAAAAGCGGCAGGCATCACAGTAACTACAGGCATCTTAGACAACGAGGCCGCATGGGTGAACAGAAGGTTCTTCTGCTTTCATCGCCAAAAGCGGCCATATATTATTCTAAAGTGGGCACAATCGCAGGATGGCATTATAGCCCCGGCAGACAGGAGCAGAATGCAGATAACGGGCGCAGCAAGCAACCAGCTCGTGCATAAATGGCGCACCGAAGAAGCCGCAATAATGGTGGGCACTACTACTGCCATCAATGACAATCCACAGCTTACCGCTCGACTACGGGAAGGAAATCATCCACTGCGTATAGTATTAGACAGATCGCTAACGATACCGCTCACGCACCACATATACGACGATACAGCAGCCACCTGGATAGTAAATGAACAGAAAGAAGCGCTGAAAGGAAATATCCATTTTACAAAACACCCTTTTGACGAAACCCTTCTACCATGGCTAATGCAGCGGCTACACGAGACAAAAAAATTGTCGTTAATAGTAGAAGGTGGGGCGGCATTGCACAATAGCTTTATCAGGCATGGCCTTTGGGATGAGGCAAGGATATTTACCGGTGCTACGACTATAGGTAACGGCATTGCCGCACCTCTATTACAAAACAAAAAAGAAGCCTTCACAAAAATGATAGGTGATGACCGGCTAAACGTATTCACGAATAAAAACAACCCTTACTCCTACCCTGCGGGCATGGAATTATAATACACCCATTTCATGTTCTACCTCGTAGCCACTATCCTGCTCAATGTACTGATCTCAGTGCTCTTCAAGCTATTCCCTAAATACAGGATAGATACACTGCAGGCTATTGTTACCAACTACTGTGTATGCGTGATCACGGGCTGTGTGTTCATCGGCCATATACCCTTTACGCCTGTAGCATTCCATGCCGATTGGCTGCCATGGGCACTGCTCATGGGTGTGGGGTTTATTTCCATCTTCAACTTACTGGGATATAGCACTCGCGTGGATGGCATCACTACAACCACCATTGCCAGCAAACTATCTCTGGTCATACCGGTCCTCTTTGCGCTGGTAGTGTATAAAGAACATGCGGGCATCAGCAAGATAATGGGCATACTACTGGCCTTCCCCGCCATATACCTTACCGCACAGGTAAAAGGTGATGACAATAAGCCACAAAACCTGTGGCTGCCCATTCTTATATTCATTGGCGGCGGCATACTGGATACACTCACTAACTATGTGCAGCTTCATTACCTGTCGAGCGTGGATACGCAGGCTGTGTATACCATCTTCTGCTTTGCCACAGCGGGCACTATAGGAGTTGTACTCACTACCACACTCGTGGTGCTGGGTAAAACTAAGATCAGGCTGCGCAATATCATTGCGGGTATATGCCTGGGCATACCCAACTACTTTTCTATCTACTACTTTATCCGTATGCTCAACAGCAGTGTGCTGCACAGCTCGGCGTCTATACCTGTACTCAACATAGGTATACTCGCCGCATCGGCACTCACAGCCATAGTGGCCTTCCGCGAGCATGTGAATATATTGCGTATCATTGGGCTGGCGCTGTCTGTAGGCGCTATCTTACTTATAGCCTTTGGCGATTAACAAGGTGTCCCACATCTCTGAGGTGGGACACCTAAGCAAAGCAGAAAACAAAAATAATGAAAGATCAAAACAAATACACCACTATAGCGGCACCTTCTACCGGCGATTTCCGCGACAGGGGCAGCAAATTTCTTGCCTACGCCTACCCTATCAGTTCACCGGCAGAGGTAAAAGAAAAGATACAAGCGCTAAAGAAAGAGCACCCAAAAGCAGTACACTTCTGTTACGCCTACCGAGTAGGCAACGATGGCACACAGTACCGTGCCAATGACGACGGCGAGCCAGCTGGCAGCGCCGGCAAGCCTATACTGGGGCAAATAGACAGCATGGAGCTGAGCAATGTACTGGTAGTAGTGGTGCGCTATTTCGGCGGCACACTGCTGGGCGTACCGGGCCTCATCAATGCCTATAAAACAGTAACTACCCAAGCCATCGAAGCGGCACCTAAAACAGAAAAGTGGATAGAAACCCTCTATGAAATAAATTTCGATTACCCCGCCATGGGCGAAGTCCTGTATTTGCTGAAACAGTCAGAAGCCACTATTTACAAGCAAGACCTGCAACTCTTTTGCGTAGTGAGCGCAGGTATCCCCCGGCAGAATAGTGCCGCCTGTGTGCAAAAACTTTCGGAAATTCGTGG
>CAIVKT010000115.1 GCA_903906615.1 uncultured Bacteroidota bacterium
GCAAAACACAAGCAGCATGATGTAGTGGTGTGCCGCACTGAGGATAGGGCTTACACTGTTTATTTCTTCCACACAGAAGGTGATGCGGTCAGGCGCTTCCAGGCTACGTGGGGTAGTGATGATGATCTGAACAAAGCATCCTATAAATGGCTCGATGATACGCTTGTCTCTATAAGGCTGTACAGCACTACATCAAAGAAACAAGCTGCCTTCAAAGTATTCGGCAGGCATCTGCCGGATGGCACTAAGTGCACCGGTATTACCCGAAATGATTAAAATAGTACATTTACAGATCAAACTACTTTCATGAAAATAAAGCAAATGGCCATAATGTCAACAGTGTTTACTGTTGGTAGGTTCCTGGTTGGAATGGGGTTCCTGCATCCTGAAAAGACAGTTCAGTACAACATCGGGTTTGCTTTACTCTCCGGTGCCTTGTTCACAGCGCTGATGGCGTTATTCTATCGCTTTTACAAGCCGGGGAATGCTGATGGTAAAAAGGAGGCCGTTTGATTTGATATGCTAACCCTTAGGTTGCGGGGGCTTTGTTTTCTTATGCAGGCGATAACCCAGGATCACTTTAAAAATATCGTTGTCGGTTGCGTTAGTGAAGCCCAGGCCATACCCGGCATTAAATTCCCAGTCTGGGTTGCAGTCGAGGTCTATAACTGCAAATAGCTGGTGTTGCTGCTGCTGGTAGGTGTCGGGCATATTGATCTTGCCTATTGCCCCATAATATTCAAAGCCTGCTGCTATCACTTTAGTTATGTTGTAGCTGGCCTTTACATTGGGCGAAAAGTTGAAGCCATTGTGTTCATTCAGCCCATGTAGCGATTTATCAAATACGGGATTGAAGGCAAAGTAAAACTTTTTCCAGGTCTTGTCCACTATCGGGCGTAATTCCAGCGTCCAGTCGTCAGGGCTGTATTGTGGTTTCTGGTAGCCCACCTCAGCGCTCATGCTCACGCCTACCGGCCATTGCCAGCTTAGTGGGGCCATTACCCTCGGCCGAATGTGGCTGCCCACATAGGTAGTTCGGTTATCTGATCCTATGGCATTAAAAAAATAGAACCCCGTTTCAAACCAGTCATTAAATCCGTGCGTTATCTCTACTGTTTCGTGTATAATGTTGTGCGTTGGCAACACGCCATCTTGCGCATACACCTGCCCGCCAAAGGTGAAGTTGCTGTGCAGTTCCACCATGGTAGCATCTTTGGCAACTGTCTGTGCGCCGTACACCTGTATCTCATAATTGTCCTGCGCAGTTACGCATTGATGCGCCAGCAGGCATAGGCAAAAAAACAGATCTCTCACAGGAAGCAAATGTACAACATCAAATGAAGAAGCCCCTCGAAAGGGGCCTCAATTAATATTATCAAATAGTTGCTGGTTAAACAAGCATCGTTACCGGGTTCTCCAAATATGCTTTCAGCGTGTTCAGGAAGCGCGAGCCTACTGCGCCATCTACCGAGCGGTGGTCGCAGCTCAGGGTCAGTTTCAGCAACTGGCGCACTTCTACTTTGCCATTCTCTACTACAGGCGTAGCGGCAATCTTACCCACAGCCAGTATGCAGCTATCGGGAGGATTGATGATGGCTGTAAACTCATCTATATCCATCATGCCGAGGTTGGATATGGTGAATGTATTACCGGTAAACTCCTGTGGTTGTATCTTCTTGGTCCGTGCTTTTTCTATCAGCTTGCCGGCCTCCTCAGCTATCTGTGAGAGTGATTTTTGATCAGCAAATTTCACTACCGGTACTATCAGCCCTTCTTCTACGGCTACCGCTGTGCCTATATGTATGTGGTGGTTCTGGCGGATGAAGTCGCCCATCCACGAGCTGTTCACAGCCGGGTGCTGGCGCA
>CAIVKT010000116.1 GCA_903906615.1 uncultured Bacteroidota bacterium
CAAAGGATGTAAAGCGCATAGCCACGCACCTGGATATGACCCCTAAGGAGTTTACTGCCAAATGGCTGGTCCAAGAAGAAGATGGCACCGATATGGTGAATAAGACACAACCCTGCCAGTTCCTGGTGGATAATATGTGCTCTATTTACGAGGTGCGCCCGGCCGACTGTGCCGAATTTCCGCACCACAACAAAAAACCTTTTGACGCTTACAACGATACCTTTAAGAACAACCTCATCCATTGCCCTGCCACCCTTACTTTGGTAGACAGGCTGAAGAAAGTGGTAGAGAAAGAGTATGAATGGTAGGCTGAAAACCTTATTGTTGTAACTTCCCCGCGATATGGTAGCTAAGTTCCGCATATTTTTTAGCCTCATCCAAGATGCAGCAAATGAATTTGTGGACAACTATGCGACAAAGCTCAGCGCTTCGCTCGCCTACTATACTATATTTTCCATAGGCCCGCTGCTGCTGGTCATCATCACTATACTTGGTTTTTTTTATAAGAAGGCTACTGCTGAAGTGTTTGAAAAGGTGAGCGCCATCATCGGCCAGTCGGCAGCCACAGAACTGCAAAGTGTGCTGGAGAATATGAGCAAACAAACCAACACTACATTATTCGGCATCATTGGTGTTTTGGTGTTCATCTTCGGAGCCACCGGTATTTTTTCGGAGATACAAACCTCTATCAATTACCTGTGGTCTATCAAAGCAAAGCCTAAGAGAAGCTGGCTCAAATATATTACCGACCGCCTGCTTTCGCTGGTGCTGGTCATTGGCCTGGGCTTCCTGATGCTGGTAACTATAGTTGCCAACCTGCTCATAGATCTTTTATCCGGGCGCATAGAATCTTTCCTGGGTACGGGCCACATAGGGCTTATAAAAATGGGCAATCTCGCGTTGCTCTTCGTGGTGGTCACTTTTGTATTTGCCGTTATTTTTAAAGTGCTGCCCGATGCCACCATTAAGTGGAAAGATGCATTCATAGGGGCTGTATTCACGGGTATTCTTTTTCTTATCGGCAAGTTCCTCATCGCCTACTACCTCGGGCTGTCCAAGAGCATCAGCGCCTATGGCGCAGCCACATCTGTTATACTGGTACTTACCTGGGTCTATTATTCGGCCATGATCTTGTACTTCGGTGCAGTGTTTACAGAGGTTTATGCCAAAAGATATGGTGGTGGTGTTGTTGTCAGCAGCTCGGCTGTCCATATTGTGAACCATGAAAGCAGGCTTCCGCACAAGGCGCATACGCTGCCTGATAATGAATAGCTATTGTATACCCAGTTTTTTACCGGCCAGCTGCCTGATGCTCTTTATAGAAATGAAACGGAAGACGAACATCAGCAACATACATATTGCTCCAAAGATAAGTAGCTGCACCACCCACGAAATGCCGGGCAATATATGCACCACACCATAAGCCAGCGCTACCACCAGCGCCATATACCCTGCATGCGCCAGCGCCCACCTGGCATTAAAGGAAAGACGTGCCGTGCGTGAAGCGAAGTACATAAAACAGAGCGACATGGCTGTCTGTGTAAAGAAAGAAATAACCGCACCGGCAACTGCCTCGTAGCGTGGAATGAAGTAGAGATTGAGCACTACATTCACTACCACGCCGCCAAAGGCTATCATGTTCATTATCCGCATACTGCCATTGGCGGTGAGCAGGGTAGAGTACACATACATCAGGCACCAGGCAGGGAAAGAAGCGATGAGCCAGGCGAAAACCACATTGTATTCGGGATTGGCTGTGCTACCTTTCTGGTATAGCAGGTGCATGATGGACGCACTGTAAAAAACACCCGCTACAGCTACTATTACCGACAGCGGCAACATCATATTTACCGACAGCTTTACTATAGGCTGCACATTTTCTCTTTGAGACAACATGCGGCCAAACATGGGCAGCAGCATGGTGGCAAACATCAACCCGAACATGTTGGTCTGGTCCAGCAGGCGAAAGGCAGCAGCCCATATACCTGCCTGTTCCTTGCCATCGCGGCACATGCGCTCTATCAGCATCACATCTACCCGGTTGTATACCGACATCTGGAAGATGAGCAGCGCATATGGAAAGCTCTGCTTCACGATAGAGAAAATAACCTTGCGGTCGAGTGTAAAGCGCAGGCGCACTTTGCCAATCCTTCTCAGTACGAGGTAACCCACAATGGCTGCTACCAGGTAGCTGATGATCTGCGTAAGCACGAACCACTCTATACGGAAATGGGCAGCTGTATAAGACCAGTGGAGCAGGAATCCGCAGATGATGATCATTAACAGCTTATCGGTAATTGATATGATACCGTCTGTTTTGAATTTATGCAGCGCCACTATATTGCTGCGAAAAAAAGATACTAAGGAATTGAGCGCCTGTATAAGCAGTACGCCAATCAGTAGCGACAGCTCCCAGCCCTTGTAGCCCAGCAGCATACCCCACGCATACGCAAGTGCCATATATATGACCGTAAACACCAGCCTTGCCGAGAACATGGACGGGAATATCTCCGGCAGCTTATCGGGGTTTTGGGCTATGGTACGGGTATTATAATTGGTGATGCCGAAATCGAGTATCACAGAGAAGATGATAGACAGGCTTAACAAAGGTGCATAGGTGCCATATATCTTTTCGCCGACCCTTATTTGCACCACACGGTCTATAAAAAGTACCCATATAGGCTTCACCAACACATTTACTGCGATAACAAAAAGGATATTTTTTACAAAAAAACGGCGCATCTCAATAATAAACGACAATAAAGCAGTAAAGTTATATTTTTGCCGTCACAAGATATGCGAATTGCTGTAAATACACGGTTACTGCTCAAGGGGAAGCTGGAAGGTATAGGTTGGTTTACTTATCAAACCCTGGAACGAATAGTAAAGGATCATCCTGAACATGAGTTCTTCTTCTTCTTCGACAGGCCCTATGACCCCGCTTTTGTTTTCGCCCCCAATGTTACGCCTGTTGTGGTACATCCGCAGGCAAGGCACCCCATTTTATTTTACATCTGGTTTGAGTGGAGCATACCCGCTATGCTGCGCAAGTATAAGATAGACCTCTTTCTTTCGCCCGACAGCTATATGTCGCTCAGCACTAAAGTGCCTACCTACTTGGTCATACACGACCTGGCATTTGAGCATTATCCTGAGCACTTTGTACTCAGCCACAGGCTTTACTGGACTCATTACTCCCCCCTGTTTGCCCGCAAAGCTTGCCGCATAGCCACCGTATCCACTTTTTCTAAAAACGACATCAGCAAGTGCTATGGTATAGCGCCTGATAAAATAGATGTGGTATACAACGGTGCGCATGATGAATACAAACCTCTAAATCCTATAGAGCGGGAAGAAGTAAAGAAACATTACGCCGACGGCTGCGAGTATTTTGTATTCGCAGGAGCATTGCATCCCCGCAAAAACATTGTGAACCTGCTCAAAGCTTTCGTGGCCTTCAAGCAGCGGCAGCGCACCAATATGAAGCTGGTGATAGCAGGCCGCCCTGCGTGGAAATATGATGAAGTAGAGCAGATGCGCGCCACCATGCCCTTTAAAGAGGACGTGAAGTGGGTGGGCTATATGAATGTAGATGAGCTGTCGAAGGTCATAGGCGGTGCATACGCGCTGGTCTATGCTTCCCTGTTCGAGGGCTTTGGCATACCTATACTGGAAGCCCTGCAATGCGATGTGCCTGCCATAGTGAGCAATACATCCTCTATGCCGGAAGTGGCAGGAGATGCTGCGCTGCTTGTAGACCCGGCAGACCCCGCAGATATAGCGGACAAAATGCACAAAATATATAAAGACGAGGCTTTGCGCAATAAGCTCATTGTTCATGCGCGGGAGCAGATCAAAAAGTTTGACTGGAACAAATCCGCCGAACGGCTTTGGGACAGCATGATGAAATGTGTAGAATAGAAAATGCCCCGTATTCCGGGGCATTTTCTATTAAAGGACATTATCTCTGCTATGGGAAATTTACCCCGTGGTATTTATTCGCATCCACCTGCGGAACGGTAGAACCGTATTTAGCATTAATGGTAGTGATGATCTTGTTAGCTATCAAAGCATAGCCACGTTGTGTGAGGTGTATACCATCCAATGAAAAAGCACCACCTGTTACAAACTGCGCATTGTACTTAATACCATTGTAAGTAATACCCGAATTGAGGGTAGAGAGGTATGACTGCATATCCACGTAAGCCAGGTTGTGGCGGGTAGCTTCGTACTGTATAAAGTTGTTGTATGAAGTTGTTGCCGCACGAATATTCTGTATCTCATCAGTGGTGAGCACATATTGCTGTTTTATAGGTACCAGGCTGCCCCAATGGCTACAGGTAATGCTGTCTTGCGGCACATTAAGTAATATCAGCTCACCCGGCACTGCCTGGCGCACGCCATTATTGTCTTGTATGATAAAGTAATTAGCCCCTACCTGGAATACGATCTTATTGAGGTTGCCCCATATCGCATTCAGGGTATCTGCCTGGCCCTGGCGGGTCAATACCAAACCATTTGCAGGTACTGTGGTAAAGAAAGGAACACTGGTGATATCGGGGATGTTAATGAGCGCGCCACCTGCGCCGGTGCTGATCGCTACATTCAATGCCTTATCATACAGCGAATCAAAAACATTGTATGGGGTAATATCGTTTGTATTATATAAACCTGTACCCGGAATAAGTGGTAAAGCATTGCCTGTGCCATTGCCTACGCCACCTGCGGTAGCATAACCCAGCACATCATTAGCGCCCAGCCACATGGTGAAGAAGGTAGGGTATAAATTACCTACTCTGTACTGTAGTTCATCCAGCGGTGAGCCAACCGGGTTATGGTAAAACCTGGCGGCATATGGATTAGAGTAAGGACTTGCGGGGTTGCCATAACCGGCAACGGCATAATCAGCTACACGAATACCGGGAACACCTATATTATTGATCTGCCCGTTATTGGTAGTTGCGGTATAAGTAGCATCTGCGGTGTTCAATGTCCAGTTAGGAAAACTGATCGGCCCAAGCGATGAATCGGCGGAGTCGCAGGCGTTATAGGTCATTCCCAATATATACTTAGGGCCGGGAAATCCATTGTCGCTGGTGAGCAGCGGCTGTATGAATTGTCCCTTTGCGCCATGTACACCCTGTACCAGCGAGAATTGCTCGAACAGTCTTTCCGGGTAAGAGTTCAACTGGCCGGAAACGGTAAGGCTGCCATCGGTATAACCGGCGGTAAGCGAGTTGCCTATGGCCATGTAATTGGAGAAATCGGCAGTACCGGATGTCGGGGGTGTGGTAATATTTACACTGGGCTTGCACGAAGCGAATAAAAGTGCGAACGAGCCAATGATATATATTTTTCTCATCGTAAAAATTTTATCGTTTTTAGAAATTATAGTAAACACCTATGCCCGGCGTAGCAGCCTGCGTCTGGTATGTGCCGTTAAAATTACCATAGTCATAGGTAGCATTCCGCTTCACACCCATAGTGCCTTCAAATGCAGCTATTACAGTAAATCTTGGTAATGGCTTTACAGTAACACCACAGGAAAGTATGATCCGGTCTGCATCCGGAAGTTCCGGTGAAACAAAGCCATCCGGAACAGGTGTTGGGTCATATGCAGCGCCCGCCATTACAGATACAACTTTGCTGATCTTGTAGCAGCCGCCGAGCCTTGGGGTCCAGGTGTTTTTGTAATGCCTTGGGGCGTGCATATTTTGCAGCGCAGATGTTTGTGTTGCAAAATTGATCTTTAAAGAATCATAAGAATTCCAGCCTGTGTAGTTGAGGTCGAACTGTAACGTAAGATTATCCGTTGGCCTGATGCCGATACCAACTGTGGCAACCTGGGGAAGCGGCAACCTTGTTTCAAAAGTAGTATTGGGGAAAGAAGAGGCCAATGAATTAGGCACTGTGAAGGTAGCCTGGCCACCGCTGATGTTCATATTCACCTGCGAGCGGTAAGTAAGCCCCACCTGTATACGGTCTGATACCTTGAGGTGCGCTCCCAGGTTGAAGCCCACACCGTTCGCTGTACCATGCAGGTGCGCCTGGCCCGATGTGTCGTCTTTACCCACAGGTAAAGCATTGGTAAGATCAAACGAGCCCGTTGCATAAATGAAACCACCACCTACTGATAAGAAATCACTTACACGGTAGCTGACCGTTGGCTGTATAAAAGTAGCATTCAGGTTGATGGACTCTACAAGGTAACGGCCCGACCAGTTGTTCTGATCGCTCCAGTCAAGCCCGATGCCTGCAGCGGTATATACACCGAGGCCCAGCGCGAAACGGCTGCCTTCCTGTATAGGGCCACCAATGTACACCGCAAATGGTGTAAATGTTTGCTGCTTTGAGATACCTGTCTCGCCGTTGTAATTACCATAGGCCACACGTGGCATTATGAAATCCATATCGGCATAAACCTGAATGCCTTTCAGCCGCGCAAGCCCACCCGGGTTGTAATATATTGTAGAGGCATCCCACGGCCATGCTGCTCCCGTGCCACCCATGGCCAACTGCCTTAACCCTTGCAGATTGAGCTCGTAGCCCGCACCAAAAGAGGTCATCGCCGATAATAATAATGAGGCTGCTAATAACTGTTTCTTCATAAAGAAAATCGTTAAAAAATCAAAAGATCGTATTACTGCTTACTGATTAATTGGTCAAGGTATGGTGAAATCGCTATAAAAACAATACTTCGCCATAAATTCCCTCACAAATATAGTTCCTATCCCACAGCAATACCAATGGTTGCGAGGCTTATTTTTACCTCATTCCCTTTCAGCAATACCAGTGCGCAGGCTTCTAATGTAGCACCGGTGGTCAGTACATCATCGCATATCAATATATGTTTGCCCTGTATTTCGGACATATTTCTTACTGCAAAAGCCCCATCCATATTGTCTATACGCTGTGCGCGGGTCTTATGTGTTTGGCTTTCTGTATCCTTTACCCGGTATAATACCCCATCATTTACAGGGATATTAACCTTTTCGCTTATACCTTCCGCTATCAGCAGGCTTTGATTATAGCCACGGCTGGCTTTTTTGGCCTCATGCAGCGGCACGGGAATGATCATATCCACGGTAGAGATCCATCCCACATCCTGCAAAACACCGCCGAACTGCCTGCCCAGGAACATACCTATCTCCTGCTTGCCGGCATACTTGAGGCCATGCAGCAGGTGTTGCAACAATCCATCAGTTGTAAAATAAGCATACGATGCCGCCCCCACGAACGCGATACGGCCCGCAAAACGCAAGGCAGCCTCATTATCCTCCTGTTGCTGATCGCCGATTTCGGGCAGTTGCAGGCAGCACCCCACACACAATATTTCCTCTTCCTTCAACAACGGCTGGCTACAGCCCTCGCACAGACGGGGGTAGAACAAATGGCTGATGCCCTGCCGCAACTGTTGCAGCATTTTGCCCCCCATTGTTGATGTTTTGCCTGTAGCCAAGTTATTTCAGCATAAAGATGTTTACCGTTAGCAAAAATAGTCGCATTTTTAACGAATGTTACAATTAAGGCATTATTCCTTTGAGCTGGCGTTTGAATTTCCCTTCATCACCGCACACGGTATGAAGACACACCAGCCTACACTGGTCACCTCCCTCGGCCTGGGCAACCTCACCGGCTTTGGCGAAGCACCCGCCATCAGCTATTATGGCGTGAGCACAGAACAGATGGCCGCGCTGCTCGAAGAAAAGCGCACTATGATAGAGCGTTATGCGCTTACCGAGCCACAACGCTTCTGGCATTTCCTGCACCACCTCATTCCCGGCCAGCATTTTCTCATAGCCGCCCTTGATATAGCCGGGTGGGACCTGTTCGCCCAGATGCGCCGTATGCCGCTGTACCGGGCGTTAGATATTCCCTGGAGCGCTATACCCCTTACAGATTATACATTGGGAATGGATACCCCTGATGAAATGGTGCAAAAGATGAAAGCCTACCCATGGCCGGTATATAAGATAAAGGTGGGCAGGCCCGATGACCTCGACTGCCTCAGGGCCATAAGGGCAAACACCAGTGCCAACCTGCGGGTAGATGCCAATGAAGGCTGGACATTTGATGAAGCTAAAGCGCTGCTACCCGAACTGCAAAAACTGGGCGTAACACTCGTAGAGCAGCCACTACCCCGCGATGCACACGAAGAAATGAAAGAGCTGAAAGCCATATCACCACTACCCCTGTTTGCCGATGAAAGTTGCCGTACCGAAGATGAGGTGAAGAAATGCGCCGAAGGTTTCCACGGCATCAATATAAAGCTCACCAAGTGTGGCGGCATCACTCCCGCTATGCGCATGATCACAGAGGCCCGATCGCTGGGCCTCAAAGTAATGATGGGTTCTATGAACGAATGCACCATAGGCTCCGCAGCCATTGCCAACATGCTGCCCCTGCTGGATGAAGTAGATGCCGATGGGCCATTGTTGCTGAAAGAAGATGTAGCTACAGGATTGAAATATAACAACGGGTTAATAAGCCTCAGCGGCGGCCATGGGCTGGGAATAAAGTTTGCAGGAAGAAAAGTAGAAAAGATTATTACATAGTTTTGCATTGCACCCGGTAAGTGTGCCACACCTCTGAGGTGTGGCACACTTCAGGCACTTAAATAAACAACCACCATTGCAACACAACCTATCTTTAAAACCATACAACACCTTTGGCATTGATGTGCCTGCTGCATGGTTCACCGAGCTTACCAGCGTAACCGAACTGCCGGGCCTAACCGCCCTGCCGCAGGAGAAGTACATACTCGGTGGTGGCAGCAACATATTGCTTACGCAACCCCTTAACGGTCTCGTGATACACAACGAGCTAAAAGGAATTACTATAGAAAAAGAAGATGACAACAACGTATGGCTGCGCGTAGCCTCCGGCGAGCTGTGGCACGATGTGGTGCTGTATGCCATCAATAAAGGTTGGAGCGGCATTGAGAACCTTGCCCTTATACCCGGCACAGTGGGCGCATCGCCTATGCAAAATATAGGCGCTTATGGCGTAGAGGTAAAAGATGTCATCGAAACCGTTTCTTTCTGGTACTGGAAGGAGCGCACCATGCTTACTTACAACAACAGGGAATGTGCCTTTGGCTACCGCGACAGCATTTTTAAAAATGAGCTGAAGGGAAAAGTGTTCATCACATCGGTAGTGTACAAGCTCAGCAAGCACCCCACTTTCAATACCAGCTATGGTGCTATACAGCAGGAGCTGGAAAGCATGGGCGTTACCGAGCCTTCGGTAAAAGCAATAGCCTATGCTGTGATGAGCATCCGCCGCAGCAAGCTGCCCGACCCTGCCGAGATAGGCAATGCCGGCAGCTTCTTTAAAAACCCCACCATACCACTGACACAGTACCAGCACCTGCGTGGGCTGTACCCCAAACTGCCCTCCTACATAGTTAGCGACACCCACATGAAGATACCGGCCGGCTGGCTCATAGAGCAGTGCGGCTGGAAGGGCTACCGCACCGGCGATATAGGCGTACATGCCAAACAAGCCCTCGTGCTGGTAAACTATGCTAAAGCGAAAGGCAAAGAAATATGGCAGCTCTCCGGCCAGATTGTAGATTCTGTTAAAGAGCGCTTTGGTATAGAATTGGAAAGGGAAGTGCAGGTGTGGTAAATAAAATTTTTGGTATGCAAAAGATAGCGCTAATAATAGAGAAAGGTGATGACATGTTATGGGGAAGGGTAGAACGCGATGGGTGGCTACCCACACCATATGGCAGCACGCTCCATGAGCTGATCAATAACTTGAAAGAACTGGTTGCCGACTATATAACACACGAGGGAAAAGACGATAAATACTGGACCAGCACTTCCTGGGATAATGTTGAGTTTGACTTCATTACCCAGGTCTAGATAACACCAGTTGCCATGGCCTTTAGGCCGGGGTGTAAGAAGAAAACGATAGGCTTTAGCCGAAATAAATAATGGGGGTATGTTCATAATAGAGCAGATTCTAAGAAGCATTGCAGGTAGGCTCTACCTGTTCTTCCGGTATGGCAACAAGAGCAAAGAAATTGCCGACCGTGATTTCATGGGCGATTATTCAATCGCAGGTGGCAAGGTAATATTGCAGATGGCAACAATTACCATATTAGCATTGGCGGCAGGCCTGCTCATCGCCGCACTGGTTTATGGCATAAAACATCTCTGCGGAATCAAACAATTTGCACTCCCTTTACCACCGGCAGCTTAATATAAAAAGTAGTACCCGCACCATCCACCGTTTCAAACCATATAGCGCCCTTCCAGAATTCTATGATCTTCTTGGTCATCGCAAGGCCCAGGCCTGTGCCTGATGATTTGGTGGTGAAGTAAGGTTGGAATATCTTCTTTGTTGCATCTTCATCAATACCTATGCCATTATCTGCTATGGATATAAGGGCGTATTCTTCTTCGGTATGCAATGCTACTTTTATAGCCCCTTGCCTGCCCTCCGGGATGGACTGCTTGGCATTCTCCAATAAATTAGTTAATACGCGCAGCAACTGGCTGCGGTCGGCGAGCACATCGGTGTTCCCTTCACCAAAGGCGGTGGTTATGGTTACCTGCTCATTGTTCTGGTAGAGCTCCAGCGCTTTGTGCAGCAGGTCTTTAAGGTCTATCTCTTCCGCCTTAG
>CAIVKT010000117.1 GCA_903906615.1 uncultured Bacteroidota bacterium
CATAGTTACGGGTATAGCAGCAGGCGTTACCACGATCACCTATTCACCCGGTGCGGGCTGTTCAGCCACCGTATCGGTAACGGTAAATGCAGCCCCTGCGGCAGTGACCGGCAATCCTAATATCTGTATCGGCCTGTCCAATACATTGGCAGACGCCACCACCGGCGGCACCTGGGGTACCAGCTCCACTACTATTGCTCCCGTTACAGGCGGCGTCGTGAGCGGTTCTTCACTGGGCGTAGCTACCATCAGCTATACCGTAGCGGGCTGTCCTTCCTTTATGGTAGTGACCGTGAACCCCATGCCCACATCGATCACCGGTATCTACGAAGTATGCGTAGGCTCGGGTATCACGCTCATAGACGGCGGCGGCGGCACCTGGACCAGCAGCAATCCCACTGCGGGCACTATAGATGCCTCCTCGGGTATACTGTATGGTATCAACGCCGGCTACACTACAGTGACCTATACCTTACCTACGGGCTGCACCACTACCGCGCCGATAGAAGTAGACGGGCTTCCTGCCCCGATCACTGGTACACCATCCGTGTGCATTGGCGACTCGATCTATTTATCAGACATCACCCTTGGAGGACTGTGGAGCAGCCCCGGGACACTGACATCAGCAGTTGCGGATTCTGCAAGCGGCAAAGTAAAAGGCGTATCATTAGGCACGGCCACGATCAGTTATACGATAGGCACGGGTTGTGCCTCAACCTTTTCAGTGAGTGTGAACGCCTCACCGTCCATGATCGTGGGCCTCACGCAGATGTGCGTAGGCACGAGCGACACCCTTCGCGACAGCGTAGGCGGCGGAGCCTGGACAAGCAGCAACAGCCGCATAGCGACGATAAACGGCAGTACAGGCGTGATCACCGCCGACAGTGCGGGTGTTGTTATCATCACCTATGGCACAGGCTCGTGCAGCAGGTCGGTAGCAGTCACTGTCAATGCGCTTCCGGCAGCGATACTGGGCCCTAACTCGGTATGTGTGGGCCTCACAGCCACAGAAACAGACGTAACCACCGGCGGCACGTGGAGCATCAGCCCGACCACCACCGGTACCATCAGCAGCGGCGGGGTAGTGCATGGCATAGCCACTGGCGTAGCCGTAGTAGACTACACCAGCAGCAGTGGCTGCTCGGCGATAAAGATAATGACCGTGAACACGATACCGCTGGGCATCACCGGCACGCTGAACGTATGCGTAGGTGCTACAACTGCGCTTGCTGACGGCAGCGGCGGGGGCGTATGGAGCAGCTCTGCGCCCACCTATGGCAGTATAGGCTCTGCCAGCGGCATAGTGACGGGTTTAGCCTCCGGCCCTACAACCATAACCTATTCGCTGGGCGCAGGCTGTAGCACGACAGCCAATGTAACCGTCAACCCATTACCCTTACCGATCAGCGGCTCAGTGAATGTATGCGTAGGCAGCACCATAAATCTTACGGATGCAACCGGTGGTGGCGCCTGGACCAGCAACAACACCAATGCTTCCGTACTCTCCGGCACAGTGACGGGCGCTACAGGAGGCACAGATGTGATCACATATACCCTGCCCACCGGCTGTTCAGCGACCAAAGCGATCACCATTAACGCCCTACCCGGCACTATCAGCGGCCCCACGGGCGTATGCTCGGGTGGCAGCAGCATCACGCTTAGCGATGGCGGTATCGGCACTTGGACAGTTACCGGCCCTGCGACCATCATGGGCGGCACCGGCGTGCTGACCGCTACAGCAGGCAGCGGCACGGCATTGGTTACCTATACCCTGGCCGGCACCGGCTGTGCCAGGACAATACCAGTAACCGTGAACCCGCTACCGGTCCCGATAGCTATCGGGAGCAGCATCTGCCCCGGCGGCAGCATCACCCTCAGCGGCCCTACAGGTGGAGTGTGGAGTTCGGGAGCGGTTAGTGTAGGGAGCGCGACAGGCGTAGTAACAGGCACCACCGCAGGCACACCAACGATAACGTATACCTTACCGACCGGCTGCTAC
>CAIVKT010000118.1 GCA_903906615.1 uncultured Bacteroidota bacterium
GATCTCATCAGGCAGGAGATAGACTACAACTTCAGGGAATTCAAAAGCATCATCGAAGATAAAAAATTCAAAAAGCTGTTTGGCGCTATCAGCGGCGAGCAGCTTAAGACATTGCCCAAGGGCTATGACGCGGATAACCCCGCTATAGAATACCTGAAGATGAAAAGCTTTGTGGCGGGCAATGAAAGTATTAGTGATGCCGAACTTACAGATAATGGACTCACCAAAAAAATAGTGGAATCCTTCAACACCATGCGGCCTTTCATTGATTTCCTGAACAAGGGGATTTCCTGATCAGTTACAGAACACCAGGAATTCAAATGGCTTTTCGCAGCAGTCGTTCAGTTTACGTTTGCGGTTGCGGATGGGCTTCTGCTTTACTTTTTTATACACATCCAGCAACTCGCCTGTTTCCAGCACATGCTTGTCGGTATCTACCTTGTTTACCAATACCATCAACTCTTCCACTTTTTCATTGAAGTGCCCGTGCCAGTTTTGGGCCACCTTTGCAGTAACTAATAATTCACGTACTTGCTGCTTCATAGGATCAGTTTATAGTGGTACTGCTCATTAACTTGCTGAAAGTTAGTGAATTTTTCAATCCGTGAAATAGCTAAAAAGAATATGTGCATAAAATCAGGAACGCACACTTTTTTTTCAATTGTGTGGTTACGATCATTTCATGCACATAGCCTGGTAAATAAGAACCGTCAGTTAATAAAATTTAGTGAGGTAGGGATACCTTTCTTCATACAGTTTCTTCACCCTGCTGAGTATGGTATTGCGCAGCCCCTCTATATTGTGCCGCTCTGTTGCAGATACAAATATCGCAGAATTATTAGTAGCCTGCTGCCACCGAGATTCGAGCTGGGTAAGCATTTCGCGCTTCACCTCTTCATCCAGCCACGGATCGAAAACAGTTTTTTCGTACAGGTCCATTTTATTGAATATCGTGATGGTTGGTTTATCAAACGCCTTCAGTTCCTGTAGCGTTTTATTCACCACCCCCATCTGGTCTTCATAGCCTGCGTGCGATATATCCACCACATGCATCAGGCAGTCGGCCTCGCGCACTTCATCCAGCGTGCTTTTAAAACTTTCTACCAGGTGGTGGGGCAGCTTACGTATAAATCCCACCGTATCACTGAGCAGGAAGGGCGTTTGCTCATACACCACTTTGCGGGTAGTTGTATCTAATGTGGCAAATAGTTTATTCTCTGCAAATACATCTGCCTTGGTCAGCACATTCATCAGTGTGCTCTTGCCTACATTGGTATAGCCCACAAACGCCAGTCTTATGTATTCGCCACGCTCCTTGCGCTGCGTGCTGGCCTGCTTGTCTATATCGCCCAGGCGCTTACGCAGCAGGGCTATTTTATCTTTTACTATACGCCTGTCGGTCTCTATTTCTGTTTCGCCCGGCCCCCTGCTGCCTATGCCGCCGCCCTGTCGTTCCAGGTGCTTCCACATGCCTTTCAATCGTGGCAGTATGTATTGGTATTGCGCCAGTTCCACCTGCACCTTGGCCTGCGCCGTTTTGGCGCGGGCAGCAAAAATATCCAGTATCAGGTCGCTACGGTCTATAGTCTTCACACCCAGCACCTCGCTTATATTGCCTATCTGCGAGCCGGTAAGCTCATCATCAAATATCACCAGGTTGATGCCCTTTGCTATTACATATTCTTTGATCTCCTCCAGCTTGCCCTTGCCCACAAATGTTTTGCTGTCGGGCTTCGGCAGCTTTTGCATAAAGGTCTTCACAGCTACGGCGCCGGCAGTCTCTGCCAGGAAAGCCAGCTCGCCCAGGTACTCCTTCACCAGGGTCTCGGTCTGTTCTTTATGAATAAGGCC
>CAIVKT010000119.1 GCA_903906615.1 uncultured Bacteroidota bacterium
TATACGCGAAACCCGGCAGGGCCTTTAGCAACTTGCTATTGTCATACAAAGACACCAATGCCGCATTGTTGGCTGTTTCTTTTGTGATGAGCGAAGGCGTACCGAATATTTTGCTTTTGAGCACAATCATACGTGCTACAATTGCAGTAAGCAAACGCGGCGCATACCATCGTGGCGGCTTTTTGCCCATGGCTTTGGCCATCATCGTGAATATTTCCAGGAAACCGAAATTGCCGGCGCTTACAATGAAGCGCTCCGCTTCTATTTCCGATGCCATGAGTAGTGTCATCGCCTTCACCACGTCTGCTACATCCACCCAGGAAGTTACCCCTTTGGAATAGAACGGAAACTCACGGTACACTATTTTCATCAGCCCGGAAGAGAGGTTATTAATGTCGCCGGGGCCCAATATCACACCAGGGTTCACAATAACAGCATTTAGCCCTTCGCCCATGCCGCGCCACACTTCCATCTCGGCAAGGTACTTGCTGATACCGTACGCCGAATTATATTTGCTATCGCCCCATTCCTCTTCTTCGGTGATCAGTTTATGCTCATCGCCACTACGCCCGAGCGCTGCCACCGAGCTTACGTGTACCAGCTTTCTTATTCCCTGTAGTATGGCCTGGTTCACAATGTTGGCAGTACTTTCCACATTCGCATGCAGCATCTCTTCCCTCTTTCGCGGATCGAAGGAAACAATGGCAGCGCAATGATAAATATCGTCTATGCCCTGCATGGCTTCTTCCACATCATAGATATCCAGCAGGTCGCAGTGCATCCAGTGTATGCCGGGCAGTGTTGCAAGATCTGCGGTGGGTGCATGCCTGTGGTATAACGCACGCACCTGCGCACCCTGCGCCGATAAACTGCGTACCAGGTACTGCCCCAGGAAACCACTTGCGCCGGTAACTAAAACCATCGGGAGTGAGAATAAAAAAGTTTAAGCCGGCCTGAACTGCCGCAGGAACCGGACATCATTTTGCGAATACAACCGGAGGTCATTGACCTGGTATTTTATTTGTGTGATGCGCTCCACACCCATTCCGAAAGCGAAGCCGGTGTACACTTCCGGGTCTATGTTGAAGTTGCGCAGCATATCCGGGTGCACCATACCACAGCCCAGTATCTCCACCCAGCCGCTGTGCTTACATAAGTTGCAGCCAGTGCCGCCACACACTGTGCACGAAATATCCATTTCCGCGCTTGGCTCGGTAAACGGGAAGTAAGACGGACGGAAACGCACCTTTGTATTTTCGCCAAACATTTCGGTAACGAAGTAATAAAGCGTTTGCTTGAGGTCGGCGAAGGATACATTTTTATCCACGTACAATCCTTCGCACTGGTGAAAGAAACAATGCGCCCGCGCCGAGATGGTCTCGTTTCGGTATACCCTACCGGGGCAGATGACCCGCACCGGCAAAGATTGTGTCTCGAGTATGCGTGCCTGCACGGATGAGGTATGTGTGCGCAATACCCAATCGGGGTTTTGTGCCACATAAAAAGTATCCTGCATATCCCTCGCCGGATGATCAGCGGGCATGTTCAGTGAAGTGAAGTTGTGCCAGTCGTCTTCTATCTCCGGCCCTGTAGCCACACTGAAGCCTATTTTTTCAAAAATGGAAACGATCTCGTTTTCCACCATCCTCAGCGGGTGGCGGGTACCGGCAGCTATTGGTGTGCCGGGCAACGTAATATCCACAGCAGGGGCATTGCCACCACTACTCTGCTTCATATCGGCGAAAGCATTGTACTTTTCTTCAGCCAGTGTCTTGAAAGCATTGAGCATTTGCCCGGCTTCCTTCCTTTGGTCGGGAGCAACGTTCTTCATTTCGGCAGAGAGCAGCTTCACGATACCCTTTGTACCGAGGAAACGGATACGATAGTTCTCCAGGTCGGCGGCACCGGCAGGTTGAAAGCTATTAATTTCCTGCTCATGTGTTTTCATTAATTCATGTAAAGATGGCATAGCGGTGCAAATGTATCATGGTTATAGCAAATTCAGCGCTCATTTGACAGGAAATTGCATTTCTCAGCCACATATGTAATATCATAAAAAATATATAACTGGGAATTCCAACTATTTCTTAATAAAACACGTCTATTTAACAAAGTTTTTTTATTTTTATTACCCCTTCATATATTTTACTGATTTATAAATGAGCTTATGAAATTATTTACCCGGAGTATCTTACTGATCTGCCTTTGCTTCAGCGCATTTTTTGCCAAGGCATCTGCAAGTGCGCATTTTACTGCCGATGTCACTTCAGGCTGTGCTCCGCTGCTTGTTCACTTCACTAATACAACCACGGGTGCAAGTGGTAGCGCCACCTACTCGTGGAACCTGGGCAATGGTACCACCTCCACACTTACCGATGTTTCAGGATCCTATATTACAGCGGGAACTTATACCTGTACGCTAACTGTGACTGATGGAGGAGTAACGACTACCTACAGTATGACCATCACTGTATTTCCCGCACCAACGGTAGATTTTGTGGCCAGTGATACAGCAGTATGCCCCGGATCAACAGTATCTTTTACGAGTACTACATTAGCCGGGGTACCCGGTGCCCTAACCTACGCATGGGCTTTCGGCGATGGCAATGTAAGCACATCCTCCAGTCCCAGTGATGTGTATTCGGCTCCCGGTTATTATAACGTAACACTCTCTGCAACCAATAGCGATGGCTGTGTGGCCTCGCTCACCAAAACCGCATATATACATGTATATACCCCTCCTGTAGCTGCCTTCACCGCACCAACTGTCCACTTTTGCGGCACACCGGCACATGCTGTATTCACCGATGCCTCTACTGGTACCGGGCCATTTACATATCATTGGATTTTTGGCGATGGCAGCACCGGATCAGGAAGCCCGGCTTCGCACGACTACACCTCTACCGGATCCTATACGGTAAAGCTTATCGTAACAGATGCCCATGGCTGCCAGGACAGCATTACTATGCCTGCGTATATCTATGTTGGCATTACTACAGCCAGCTTTACCGGACCTACCACGGCATGTGTACACTCATCTGTAACATTTACCAACACCAGTACCTCACATGTTTCCAGCGAGTGGAAGTTTGGAGATGGCAATATAGGCTATGGCGATCCCGGTACCAATATATACAGCACCCCCGGCACCTATACTGTAAAGCTCATCATATCAGATGGCTACTGTGAGGATTCTGCAATCCACACGATTGTTATACAACCAGGCCCTGTTACCAGTTTTACCATAACTCCCTCAGAGCCATGCCCACCACCAAGCACTATTACTTTTACCGGTACAGCGCCATCGGGTGCTACAACAACCTGGCTTTATGGCGATGGCGGCACAGGCACAGGCCTTCCATCAACTCATACATACCCACACATGGGGGTTGATACGGTAAAGATGGTATGCGTTGACCCATCCACAGGCTGCACAGACACCATACAGAAAACCCTGATCCTTTATGATATTGTGCCGCAGATGATAGCGGTGCCTACAAGTGGCTGCGAACCACTGACTGTTGCGTTTAAAGATTCCCTTTACACCCATGAGCCTAATGACACCCTGCTTAGTTACCCCTTACTTCCGCTTTACCCTTATGCTGTAACGGGCTATACCTGGACCTTCGGCGACGGCTCTGCGAGCAGCACGAGCGGAACTCCTTCTCATACCTATACAGCCACCGGCACTTATAAAGTCTACGTAACAATGACTACAGCCAATGGCTGTACCGTGCTTGATTCAACAGTTATACATGTGGGTAAGCCACCTGTAGTTACTTTCTCGGTAACGCCCACCCATGCCTGCTACCACGATAACAGTGAAACATTTACAGTGACTATCATCAGTGGGCCGGCAGACCACTATACCTGGGTATTCGGAGATGGCTCCAGCGAAACAGATAGTACGCTTACTGCTACACACAGTTACTCCTTACCCGGCATTTATAGCGTTACCCTTACTGCATTTTACAACGGCTGCCCCAGCGCCCCTGTTATCATGCCCAATTTAATTACCATTGATTCGCCCAAAGCCATTATTGCTGACAGTGTTTTTTGCTCCCCGGCGAAACGGGTACTGTTCACAGATCATTCGCTTGGAGATGATACCCATCTATGGATCTTTGGTGATGGAGGCACCTCTACCACCTCTCCTGTAACGCATGATTATGCCTCATTTACAACGTATGTAGTAACACTTGCTACTTATAATATAAGAAGCGGATGCCGGGATACAGCGACAGTGAGCGTAGATCTCTCGCGGCCGATACCTAACTTCAGTACGCCGGACACTGCTGTGTGCCGAGACAGTGTACTAGTCTTTACAGCCACTGTAACCGGTGGCCCGGCAGGCACATTTTATTGGAGTACATCCGGTGGCGGCACTCCTTCTGTAGGCTCCGGCACTCCCTTTACCGATACCTTCCATACCCCAGGTATATACTCCATAACGCTGGTGATGCAAGACCAGAATAACTGCTTCGACACTACTATACGCACCAATTACATACACATCGCTAAACCGGTGGCCAACTTTACGGCTGCGCCCCCTACCGGCTGTGTACCGGCAACTGTTATTTTTACAGACCACTCCACAGATATTGCAGGCACCACCTACACCAGCTATGCCTGGGACTTTGGGGATGGCATAACTGCCGTTACAGGCACATCACCCATAAGCCACACCTATACCTCGGCAGGCACATTCACTACTACCGAGATCGTTAAAGACAATATCGGTTGTATGGATACCGTGGCGTTGTCTCTGGTCACCGTATACCAGCCTGCTGCAAGCTTTAGCGCAAGCAACGTATTCCCATGCACCAACGACCCGGTGCTTTTCACCAATACTTCATCAACTATTGTCAGCTCTTATTGGTTCTTTGGCGATGGCGATACATCTACAGCCAACTCGCCAACCCATACGTACACAAGTGCAGGTGTGTATACCGTGAAACTGGTCGTGACCGATGCTAATGGCTGTACCGATACAGCAAGCTATCCTGCATATATCGATGTATCAAAGCCTGTTGCGAGCTTTACTATGGACGACTCAGTTTCTATCTGCCCACCACTTACCGTACATTTCACCAACACCAGTACAGGCGCTATTGATTATAGCTGGTTCCTTGGCGATGGCAGTACCTCGGTATCCGCTGACCCAAGCGACCTCTATATTTTTACCGGCTATGATACCGTAATGCTGATCGCCGTAAACATGTATGGCTGTACAGATACCGCTATTGGCCATGTTAATATCTTGGGTTATGCCGGTTCATTCA